>CALVIS010000025.1 GCA_944331805.1 uncultured Bacilli bacterium | reverse complement strand
GCAAGTTTAATCTTAGTATTTATACCTAATTTAAATAAAGAAAGTGATGAGATAGTAATACCTGATGAAGCGATAAGGTTTAGAGTAGTAGCAGAGTCTAATACAAAAGAAGACCAAGAAACAAAAAATATTGTTAAAGATGCTTTAGAAGAAGATTTAGATACACTTTTAAAGAATAGTACTTCCATCGATGAAACTAGAACTATTTTAAAGGAAAATCAAAATCATTTTGAATCTCTAGTAGAAAGAACACTTTTAACAAATAAGATAAATACGGGCTATAAAGTTAACTTTGGAATTAATTACTTCCCAGAGAAAAACTATAAAGGAGTTATCTATGAAGAAGGTTATTATGAGTCTTTAGTTGTAACTCTTGGAAGTGGTAATGGTGAAAACTGGTGGTGTGTTTTATTTCCTCCATTATGTTTAATGGAAGGCGAGGATAATAATACTGATGAAGTAGAATATAAATCTTTTGTTAAAGAAATGATAGATAAATACTTATAATAAATATCTACCTATCTGAATAAAATTTGATAGGTGATTACTTTGGATATTTTAGAGTTAATAATACTAGCGATAGGCTTAAGTATGGATGCCTTTTCTTTATCTATTGTCTATGGAACCTTAAATCTATCTAATAAAATTAAAAACTTTTTAAGTATAACAGTAGGAGTATTTCACTTTATTATGCCCCTTTTAGGAAGTATATTAGGACTATTTATTGTTCATCATATAATAAGTAATCCCGATATTTTAGTAGGAATAATCTTTACTATTCTAAGTGTTGAGATGTTACTTAATATAAAAGACTTAGGCGAAGAGAAAAAAGATTTTAAAAGTTTAGCGAATGCTTTTCTCTTTGGTTTTAGTGTAAGTATCGATAGTTTCTCTGTGGGAATTGCCCTAGGAACTCATAATGAAAATATCTATTTAGCAGGAGCAATCTTTGCAATAACAAGTTTTATTTTTACCTTTTTAGGACTTAATATTGGTAAATTTTTAACTTTAAAATTTGGCAAAGTTGCAAATGTAATAGGAAGTATTTTATTATTTATTCTAGCACTTACTTATTTTTTCGAATAAAAAATAAAATACTGTAAAAAATAAGACTGGGTGAAGTATTATGAGTAAAAGAATAATTACAGATGAAGAAATGGAAGAGATTATGAAAAAAGAAATACTTCCATTAAGATTTCATATTGTAAACCCACTTGTAAAAGAAGTTAAATAATACTTCTTTTTTTTGATGTTCTAAACAAAAGTGTGATAATTTTACCAAAAAAGCTTGCAAAAATGTGATAAAAAGTTTGAAAAACGTTGCAAAAATGTGATTAAATGTTATAATATAGTATATACTACATATAGGAGGTGTTACATATGCAACGTTTTATTATGGAAAAATTAGTTAAATGGAAAAATGATAAAAATAGAAAACCCTTAATATTAAAAGGAGCAAGACAGGTAGGAAAAACATATATATTGAAAGAATTTGCAAAGAACGAGTATCTTGACCTTGCATATTTTAACTTTGATCATGACGAGTCTTTAGCAAGCCTTTTTAAAAATAGTAAAGATCCTAAAAGAATTATAGAACAGCTAATATTAGTACACGGTAAAAAAATAATTCCAGGAGAAACGTTAATATTTTTTGATGAAATACAGGAATGTAGTGATGCCCTTAATTCTCTTAAATATTTTTATGAAGAAGCTAATGAATATCATATTGTCTGCGCAGGAAGCCTTCTTGGAATTAGATTATCACATACTTCTTTTCCAGTAGGTAAAGTTGACTTTCTAAATATGTACCCTATGACTTTTAGTGAGTTTCTTATCGCTGATGGTAAAGAAAATCTAGTAGAATTCATGAAAAGTATTACAAAAGTAGAAAAGATACCTGATGTTTTTAGAATTGAATTAGAAGAAAAACTAAAAACCTATTTTATTATCGGAGGAATGCCAGAAGTAGTAAAATCTTGGACTGAAGAGAAAGATATAGAAAGAGTAAATTACCTTCAAGAAACTATCTTAAACTCTTATGAAACAGACTTTTCTAAACATACTACTAATAATGAAGCAAATAAAATATCTATAATATGGAATAATATTCCTTCCCAACTTGCTAAAGAAAATAAAAAGTTTATATATAAAGCACTAAAAGAAGGAGCAAGGGCAAGAGAATATGAAGGTGCTCTTAACTGGCTAAATGATGCTAATTTAATTACTAAAGTATATAATATTACTAAACCTGATGTACCATTAAAAGCTTATGTTGATTTAGACTCTTTTAAAATATATATGAATGATGTAGGACTTTTAAGAAGAATGTCTAATCTAGATAGTAGTATTATTTTAGAAGAAAATAAATTATTTGAAGAATTTAAAGGTTCTTTTTCAGAAAACTACTGTTTAAACATGCTAACTTGCATAAATGATGAAACTCCTTATTACTTTACATTTTTAAGAAACGAAATAGACTTTGTAATTCAATATAAAAACAAAACTATTCCTATAGAAGTAAAATCAAATAGAAACAGAAATCATATAAGTTTAACTAAGTATAACGAAAAATATCATCCTGATATCATGATAAGATTATCATTAGATAATCTAGATAAAAGTGGTAATATAATAAATATACCATTATACCTCATTGAATACATAAATAATATAATAGAAAACAATAGTTAGGAAAGTAATCTTTCCTCTTTTTCTTTTGACAAACACTAGATACATGCATTATTATATATATGAAGGTGATAATAGTGTTAGTAAATTTTAATGAAATGTTAAAAGATGCAAAAGAAAAGAAATATGCTGTGCCCCATTTTAATATAAATAATTTAGAGTGGACTAAATATATTTTAGAGAAAATGCAAGAAGAAAATCTTCCCGTAATATTAGGTGTTAGTGAAGGTGCTAAAAAATATATGGGAGGTTTTTATGCTGTAAGATGCATGGTAGAAGGATTAATTAAAGATTTAAATATAACTATTCCTGTATGTTTACATCTAGACCATGGTAGTAGTTTTGAAAGTTGTAAAGAAGCAATTGATGCTGGATTTTCTAGTGTTATGATAGATGCTAGTAAATATGACTTAGAAACTAATAAAAAAATAACTAAAGAAGTAGTAGATTATGCTCATCCTAAAGGGGTATCAGTAGAAGCAGAAGTAGGTCATGTTGGTGGTACTGAAGATAATGTATATGGTGATGTCTTTAGAGCAACGCTAGAAGACTGTATAGAAATATCTAAAACAGGAATAGATGCTCTTGCTCCTGCCTTAGGTTCAGTACATGGACTATATAAAGGAGAACCTAACCTTGACTTTGATAGAATGAAAGAAATAAATGAGACTTTATCTATTCCTTTAGTATTACATGGTGGAACAGGTATTCCTTATGATATGATAGAAAAAGCGATAAGTTGTGGAATTAGTAAAATAAATATAAATACAGAATTACAAGTAACTTGGCATAAAGCAGTAGTTGATTTTATTAATACAAATCCTAGTGTTTATGATCCAAGAAAAGTTATAGGCAGTGGGGAAGTATCTATGAAAGATAAAATTAATGAGCTTGTAGATGTTTTTAACCCAAATCATATTAGTTCCAAAAATTAAATTAATAATATAATATAGTAGAAAGTGTGTGATTAACTATGAAAATGCTTGAAATAAAAGGAGGAAATCCTCTTTCTGGAACAATAAGAATAAGTGGGGCTAAAAATAGTGTTGTAGCATTAATACCAGCAGCGATTTTATCAAGTGAAGAAGTAACTATCTGCAATGTCCCTGATATTACAGATACCGCTGCGTTATGTGAGATATTAGAGTTTTTAAATGTCGATGTTAAAAGAGCGACAGAGAGTCTTGTCATTAATCCATCTAAAATGGAAAATAAAGAAATACCTAGTATGTATACTAAAAAACTAAGAGCATCATACTATTTTATGGGTGCTATGCTTGGTAAATATAAAAAAGTAACTATGGCTTTACCTGGAGGCTGTTCAATTGGTGCAAGACCAATTAATCTTCATCTTAAAGGCTTTGAAGCACTAGGGGCAACAGTTACTAATAAAGAAAATATTTATACTGTAGAAGCAAAAGAACTTAAAGGTGCCAATATTTATCTAGACTTTGCTAGTGTTGGAGCAACTATTAACATTATGCTAGCAGCTGTTCTTGCTAAAGGAACAACCATCATTGATAATGCCGCTAAAGAACCAGAAATTGTTAATGTAGCAACTCTTCTTAACAATATGGGTGCTAAAATAAGAGGAGCAGGAACAAGTAGTATTGAAATTGTTGGTGTTGAAAAGTTAGGTAAATGTTTCCATGAAGTAATTCCTGATAGAATAGAAGCAGGTACTTATGTAATATTAGGTGCAGCCATAGGTAATAATTTAAAAATATATAATATCATCCCAGAACATATAGAAGCTTTAACTAGTAAATTGGAAGAGATGGGAGTTTTCTTAGATATTGGAGCAGATTATATAATTGTAAATAGTGGAAAAGACTATAAACCAGTAAATGTCAAAACGCAAACATATCCAGGTTTTGCCACTGACCTTCAACAACCACTAACACCACTTCTTACTATGTGTAATGGTAGAAGTAAAATCGAAGAAACAATTTATGAAAATAGATTTATGCATATTCCATATTTAAATCAAATGGGAGCAGATATAAGAGTAAAAAATCAAACTTCAACTATTATCGGTCCTACAAAATTAACAGGAACAGATGTTGTTGCAACTGACCTTAGAGCAGGAGCATCCCTTGTAATCGCAGGACTAATGGCAAGTGGTACTACAAAGATAACTAATGTTGAGCACATCTTAAGAGGTTATGAAAATATAGTTGAAAAACTAATAGGAGTAGGAGCTAATCTAGAATTAAAAGACATATAGAAGCATTAAAAAGAGACTAGAGAAATATAATTATAATATATGACTCTAGTCTTTTTTGGAGGTAAAAATGAAAAAAATACTATGTCTTTTAATAATATGTCTTTTAGTATATGCAATCTATTACTTTAACCATACAGATAAAATAACTTATGTATCTATAGGAGATTCTCTAAGTGTTGGAATTGACTCTAATGGTAATACAAACTATGGTTATAGTACTTACCTTTCTAACTATCTTAAAGATAAGGACTCACTAAAAAGTTATAATAATTATTTTTCCACAAGTGGCACAAGAATAGCTGATTTAAAAAGTAAATTAGAAACCAATTGGACTATAACAAAAGATGGTAAATCTTTATCTTTAAAAAAATGTCTCCGTGAAGCTGATTTAGTAACTTTATCAGTAGGAATGGATGATATCCTAACAAGTTTAACTTTATCCACAGTCAGTGTGGAAAACCTCTCTAACAAAGGAATAACGACTATAGTAGAAAAAACAATTGAAGAATTAAATAGTCTTTTTAAAGAATTAAGAAAATATGCTAAAGAAGATATAATCTTTATAGGATTTTACAATCCTCTAGAAGAGGAAGCATTAACTACAGAAAGGCTCTATACTTATTTAATAACCAAAACTAAAGATCTTTGTAAAACTTATGATATAGAATATTTAGATATCTATAATCTATTTAAGAGAAATAAAGACTATATAAACAATCCAACTAACATATATCCAACAACAGAAGCTTATCAAATAATTGCCACAAAAATAATAGATAATTATCTATAGATAAAATTCTAGTGCAAACACTCTTGCAAAAAAGATACTTATGTGATAAGATGTACATGTAAAAAGAAATTTACATACAATAAAAAATGAGGAACATTCGATTTTGCAAGTGAATGTCACCTCATAATTAATGAATAGTTGACACTCTTATGCAGAGTGTCTAATCTATTTTCAAGACTAGTACCAAGAAGGCAAGGCCAATCAAAATAGAAGGAATGAGCTTCAGTACTTTTAAGATAAAAGTCTTTGTCTTCATACCTTTTCCTCCTTTCCTTAATGGAATGGAGGCGACACTCACATCAAATGTTCCTAAGTTAATATTATCATATTGACTTCTAGATAGCAAGATAAAAATGTAATAAAAAAGTTACGAATTTTCGTAAATAGCACTTTAGATTTGATTTTTAGGTATGAAAATCCATTAAAAACCTTGTCAAATCTTAAATAATTTGATATATTAAGTAGCGAATTAGTTCCTTTAAGGGATGATTTCTATGATAAATAAATTATCATGGCGAAAGGAGAGAAGAAAAATGGCAAAAAATAATCCAGCAAACTATAGACCATGTAAAGTAACATGTGCTTGTGGTGCTACATTTGAAGTTATGTCTAACAAAGATGAACTTACAGTTGAAGTATGTTCAAATTGTCATCCATTCTATACAGGAAAACAAGGAAGAGCATCTAAAGCAGGACAAGTAGAAAAGTTTAATAAGAAATATGGTTTTAATAAAAAAGATTAGAGAATAAGGCAGTGTTTACTGCTTTTTTCTTTTGTTTTATGTTATACTATAAGTGTTTAAATACATAATAAAAGAAAAGAGGAAAATATGAGATTAGGAATAACTAATGACCATAGAGGTTATAAATTAAAAGTAGAACTTTTAGAAAAATTAAAAAAGGATTATGAAGTAATAGATTATGGTGCTAAAGGAACAGAAAATGTTGATTATCCAGACTATGCTTTTAAATTAGGAGAAGCAATAGTTAATAAGAAAATAGACTTTGGTATTGCCATATGCGGTAGTGGTATTGGTATATCTATTGCCTGTAATAAAGTAAAAGGAATACGTGCTGCTAGAGTTTTATCAATAGAAGATGTATTAGAAACTAGAAATGATAATGATGCTAACATTATATGTTTAAATGAAAAAATGAGTGTAGATGATGCTTATAATTTGATTATTACTTTTATAACTACTCCTTTTTCGATAGAAGAAAGACATATAAGAAGAGTAAATAAAATAAAAGAATATGAGGCAAATAATGAGCGTTAAATACTTTTTATATTTTATCGTAACAATTATTGTTATTTGGAGTCTAGATTCAATTAACATCAATGCTATTTTCAAAAAAAATAAAATTTGGCAAGCAAGAGTATTCTATTTCTTTTTAGCAATTTCCTTAATCTACCTAGTAACAAACTGTATCTATGACTTATATGAATCTGCTATTATTGTTTAAAAATTAAAATTTAAAGTATAATTTTTTCATTTTCGTTAAAACTTTTAATGAGGTGATGTTAATGAAAAAATTAAGATTAAAAAAAGGAGCTATTATCGGAGCATACCTAATTGCTTTCTCCCTAACAGGAATGAGTGCTTTCTATGTAAGTCAAAATATGCAAGCGAATAATCCTACTGAAGAAGACATAGAATATGTTAATTCATCTATAATTGATGATGATGAAAGTGATAGAGAAGTAATTAAAGAGGACGTTAAAATGGTAAAGCCATATACAGATGAAAATGTCCAAGTTCTTAAATACTTCTATGATTACCAAGCAGAAGCTGCTAATCAAGAAAAGTCAATTCTTTATCATGAAAACACTTACATTCAAAACTCTGGTATGGACTTTGGACTAGAAAATACCTTTGATGTAGTATCAGTTTTAGATGGAACAGTAGTAGATGTAAGAGAAGATGAACTTCTTGGAACAATTGTAGAAATAAAGCATGATAATGACTTCATTAGTAGTTACCAAAGTCTAAGTGAAGTATCAGTTAAAAAGAATGATACAGTTAAACAAGGACAAGTAATAGGTAAAAGTGGAACAAATACAATTGATCAAGATTTAGGAAACCATTTACATTTTGAACTTTACAAATCTGGTGAAGTAGTAGACCCTAGCAAATACTTTGATCAAGTAATTAGTGATACTACTGAAGAAAGTACTTCTAATAATACCACTACTGAAGATACAAACGATAATAGTAACACTAATGAAGAAACGGAGTAAATGCCGTTTTTTTCTTAGAAAAGTAATTTACAATAGTTTATATTTCTGCTAAAATATTAACAGTAAAAGGACGTGATAGAATGTTATCAAAAGATATTGGTATAGATTTAGGAACTGCAAATGTATTAATTTATATTAAAGGACAAGGAATAGTTTTAAATGAACCTAGTGTCGTTGCTATAGATACAGATAATAAAAAGGTAGTAGCAGTAGGTAAAGAAGCAAGTGAAATGCTAGGTAGAACTCCTGAGAAAGTAAAAGCTATTAAGCCTATGAAAGATGGTGTAATCGCTGATTTTGAGATTACTGAAATAATGCTAGACTATTTTATTAGAAAAATACATGCTAGAAACTTTTTATCAAGACCTAGAATATTAATTTGTTGTCCTACAAATGTAACTCCAGTTGAAAAGAATGCTATTAAAGAAGCAGCTGAAAGAACTGGTGCTAGAAAAGTATTTTTAGAAGAAGAGCCTAAAGTAGCAGCGATAGGAGCAGGAATGGATATATCTAAACCTAGTGCTAATATGGTAATAGATATTGGTGGAGGTACTACTGATATCGCCATACTTTCTTTAAATGATATTGTAAATAGTGCTTCCGTTCGTATAGCAGGTAACGTTTTTGACCAAGATATTGTTAAATATATTAAAGATAAGTATAAACTATTAATAGGAGAAAAAACAGCAGAAGATATAAAAATAGAATTTGCAAACCTATATGAACCTGATAAAAAGAATAAAATTGAAGTAAGAGGAAGAGACTTGGTAACAGGATTGCCTAATACTATTGAGATAAATGAACAAGAAACAGAAGAAGCTTTACATGAGTCAATTTATAAAATAGTAAAAGCAGCGACTAATGTCTTAGAACAAACACCACCAGAGTTATCCGCAGATATTGTGGATAAAGGTATAATATTAACTGGTGGAGGTTCTATGCTTAAAGGTTTAAATGAAGTTTTAAAGAAAGAATTAAAAGTCCCAGTTTTAATAGCAGATAGCCCTCTAACTTGTGTAGTAGAAGGAACAGGAGTACTTTTAGATAATATTAGATTATTAGAAGATAATTAAGAGATTATTGAGAAATTAGCCATGTAATTTTACAATGGTCTTTTTATTTTGAACGATTTATGTTAAAATTTTTAAAGAAAGAGGAATGACTATGAAAAATATTTTTATACTCGGTGCAGGAAGAGCTGGCAAGTCTACTTTAAGTAGGAAAGTAAAAGAAAAATATCCCTTATATAATTTAGTTCATTCAGATGCTATTAGAGTAGGCATGACTACCAATATAGCTAAAAAATACATTGATTATATAATGGATTATCAAAGTAATGAATACTATCAACATGTTTTATTGTCATTTGTAGACTGCCAAAATAGACAAGATTTTAATAATTATGGAACAATATTAGAGGGCTCTCAAATCCTACCTTCAGTTTTAAGTGAATATGAAAACTTAGAAAACACCATAGTAGTATTTTTAGGACATGGAAGTTTAACAGAAAAAGATATATTTGCTATGGTAAGAGAGCATGATAAGCCAAGAGACTGGTCATTCAAAAAACAGATGAGGAGCTAAAACCATTTATTGCAGATTTTTATAAAAAAAATTCTATTCTTTTAAAAGAATGTTCAAAATATGGTTTTAAATATTTTGATACATCCAAAAACAGAGAAGAAGTGTTAAATAAGGCTTTTGAATATATTTGTGAAAATGTAGAATAATTATATATAAAGTTCTCAAGGTTGTAAAACTATTTTTTAATTGTTATAATTATTTTAGAAAAGAGGAAAAACTATGAATCAACAAATAATAGAAACTCTAAAAATCGTTATAACAACGTTTTTATGCTCCGCATTAATAATGCCTTTTATGAAAAGAATAGCAAAGCATATAGGAGCGATGGATATACCAAGAAGTGATGAAGGACATAGACATATCCATACCAAAGCTACTCCTAAATTAGGTGGTGTAGGAATATTTCTAGCTTTCTTAATAGGTTATATGTTATTTGGAACAGAAAGTGTTCAGATGAACTCTATATTAATAGGAAGTTTTATCATAATATTAACAGGAATAGCAGATGATATAAAGTCATTAAGAGCAAGGACAAAGCTAATAGGACAAGTAATCGCCGCATCTATCCTTGTATTTTATGGAGGATTCCTATTAAATAACATAACTGCCTTTGGTTATACAATTAATTTTGGATGGTTCTCATATCCTCTAACAATTTTCTTTATAGTAGCATGTGTAAATATAATAAACTTAATCGATGGCTTAGATGGTTTAAGCGGAGGAATCAGTAGCATCTTCTTCTTAACAATAGGTATTATAGGATTTTTCCAAGGACGTAGTGGTAGTTTAGTTATGATATTAACATTTATAATGTTAGGAGCAACATTAGGATTTTTACTTCATAACTTCTATCCTGCTAAAATATTCTGTGGTGACTGTGCCATGTACTTAGGCTTTATGATAGCAGTAATTACTCTTTTAGAGTTTAAAGGACCAGCTTTAACTAGTTTATTTGTTCCCTTAATGATTTTAGGAATACCTATACTAGATACACTATTCGCCATCATTAGAAGACTATTAAAACATCAAGCACCGTTTTCCCCTGATAAAGAACATATCCATCATCAATTATTGGGAATGAACTTTTCACAAAGAACTACAGTCTTAATTATCTATGGTTTTAATATCTTATTCGCCTTTGCTTCAATCTTCTATTCCCTAAAAGACCCGTTCATGGGTAAAATATTATATATAATAATATTTATCATCGTTGTATGGTTTGTTTTAAGAACAACAGTTATCTCTAAAAAGAACAAAGAAGTAACAGATAATATAATCGAAAAAGTAGGCGAAGTTATTAAAAAAGAACCTAAATCTAAAAAAAATAAAAATAGGGCTAAATAGCTACTATTTTTTTTTGACAAAATTCCTATAAACTGGAAATATATGGTAAAATTTAAGGGTGTGCAGTATAAAAGGAGGAGGTAGTAGTGTTAAATTTTATTATATGTGATGATGAAAAGGAATTTAGAGATTTAATAAAAGGTGAGATTGATAAGTTTATGATGAACTATGATATCGATTATAAGAAATATGAATGTGAGAGTTATGAAGAAGATTTTGAAGCTCTTGTTAGAAAAGAGATGGGCTTTAAAGTCTATTTCTTTGATATTAAGACGAAGAATGGTTCTGGTCTAGATGCTGCTAGATTTATAAGAGAAGAACTAGATGATTGGAATTCTATTATCATAATCGTAACTGCTTTTGCCGAATATAGATATGAAGCATTATCTAATAGGTTATATCTATTAGACTTTATAAGTAAATTTGATAATTGTAAAACAAAGTTAAATGAAACTCTAAAGATAATTTACAAACAGTTTAACAGTAGAGAAAAGTGTCTTAGTTATGAGTATAACTATACTTTGTATAAGATAGCGTTAAAGAATATTATCTATATTGAAAAAGAACAAGATAGTAAAAGATGTATAATTCATACAGATTATGGAACATTTAAAGCTCCATATACATTAAGTGCAATTTCAAAAGAATTAGATAAGAGATTCTTAAAAGTACATAAGAGTCTAATTTTAAATACCGATAAAATAAGAAGTTATGATATTAAAGAAAATGAAGTGCTATTTGATAATGGTGTTACTACTAACCTAATATCAAGAGCAGGTAAGAAGGAGTTGATTGAGTATGTCACCACTAATAGTTAAAATAATTATAGGATTAATAATGTCTTTATCCATCTTTTTAATAGTAAAAAATTTAATAAGTAACAATTCCCGATATTTTAATTTAAAAACATTGATTGCAATAATAATAGTATCAATCCCAGCTTGCTTATTCTACAGTTCTGAATATAATGGCATAACAACAATATTAACATTTTTAATAGCGATTATTGTATATAAAAGATTGTTTAAAATTAAACTATCAACATCAATATTAGCGATGAGCATTGCAATAGTAATAATTGCATTTGTTGATTTTATCGTTATACCACTATCAATTATGATAGGTTATGAAAATACAAGAGATGTTTGGTATATAAGTATAATAAGTAATATAATAGTGTTTATAATTTCTATACTATTGTCAAAAATAAAAATATTAAAAGCAAAATTTCAAACATTCTGTTTAAAAATAGATGATAATAGCCTTATTTCTGTTATTTTTTTTGCAATAGTAAGCTTTTGTATAATAATAATTTCTTTTTTTAATCTTTCAAATCATTTGACTTCTATACCAACTTATGCAATTACTTCTGTAATTATAATTATGTTACTAGTTTTGTATTATTTATATGTAAAGGAATGTAATAACTATGTTAATTTAAGCCAAGAGTATAATGTTATATTTAAATATATTCAAACATTTGAGGAATGGATTGATAATGAACAACTGTATAGACATGAATTAAAAAATAATTTATCTATTATTAGAAATATGACAAGTAATAAAAAAATCATCAATAAAATAGATGATATGTTAAAGTTTAGCATTATTTTAGATGAAAACGATATAGAATGCTTAAAGGATATTCCGAAAGGTGGCTTAAAAGGCTTAATATACTACAAGATTGCCCTAGCGAAGAATAATAATATAAATTTAATTATAGAAGTTAGTCCAAGGGTAACAAATAAACTAAAGAAAATTAAAGATAGAGATTTAAAACATATATGTATTATATTAGGAATATATATAGACAATGCTATGGACGCAGCTATGAAAGCAAAAAAGAAAAATGTTACTTTAGAAATATATGAAAGTAACAGTGAACTTACATTCGTTGTATCCAATACTTATAAAGAGTTAATATCTATAGATAAAATGAGTTTTGATGGGTATACAACAAAAGGTGAAGGACATGGTCGAGGTTTATATTATGCAAATAAACTACTTGCTAAATCTAAAAATTTATATTCTGAACAGATGTTCTTAAATAAATATTTTATTCAAAAGTTATGTATAAAAAAAAATTAAAAAAGTGTTTGCCATAAAGGAAAGCACTTTTTAATTAATTAATTAATCCATATTTTTTAAAGCTTTAGGTTCTTCAACAATAAATAAAACACAACCAACACTAGCAGTAGCAGTAAGTAACATAGCGACTGCAGCTAACATACCAGCCATTCTTTTTTTCATTCCCTTTTCATTCCTTTCTTTACTACTATTTATTTAAACATTATACATGTTTAAACCCTCTTATAATTTCTATATGGTTCTTTAAATATTAAATACATAATAGGAGATATTAATATTGTTTCAATAAGTAAAGCTGCCATTAATAAATTACTAATTTCCATACCATTAAACACTATAATAAGTACGCTGTATATAATTGCTAAACTACAAGCAGATACCTTTCTAATTATTCTTTTTTTCTTATTAGTTAAAGGTCGCTTCCAGGTGTCAGCAGGAGCACAAATTATAAATGTTATAACTGAAATTATACATAGAACTATTTTAACAGTAAGGCCTACCTCAATATTGGTAAATAAATAAGGTAATCCTAAAATTAAAAGTGTACTTGAAATCAAACAAACTATAGACTTACTTGCATGAAAACCAAATCCAGGAAACCTAATTATATTAAAAAGTATTAACGTAATAATGAACTCCTTAATAAATCCCAGAAGGAAAGCTATCAGAAAAATTACTACAAGCTTAGTTATAGTCATATATAACCCTTCTAAACCATATTGTAATTTTTCTCTTTCTTCTTCATTTAAGTTTTCTTGATTACTAGCAATAAAGTTCATAGTATGATTTAAAAATGCTTCTTTCATACCATTCCTCCTATGCTATAAACATTATATCTCTATAATATTTTAAAATATAAATTTTCCATAAAATACATAATATGAGCTTTTTAAAGATATTTCGACATACTTTTTCATTAAAAATACAATTTAAGGCCTCATAATAACAATTGACGGCAATTTTCTAAATATTCTTATAACAGTTGCTATAATGGACTCACATCGTTTGAAAAAGAAGTAGCCATCTAAGAAGGAATAAAAAGATGTGGAGGTGAGCCTAGTGATTGGAAGAGTAAAATGGTTTAATAATGAAAAAGGCTACGGATTTATCGAGTACAAAGAAAACGAAGATATTTTCGTTCATTATTCAACTATTAATTGCGACGGTTATAAAACTTTGTCTGAAGGTCAATATGTAGAATTTACATTACTTGAAACTAGCAAGGGATATCAAGCAGTCGATGTTACACCAATAAAAGAACCAGCTTTAGCAAAATAGTTGGTTTTTTGCTCCTTTTATGGTATATTAATATTAAGGAAGGTGATAATATGGAAATAATTATTCGTGGTGACAAAATTGAAGTAACTGCTGCTATGAAAGACTACATTAATGAGAAATTGAAAAGACTAGAGAAATATCTAGAAAATAGTGATAGTGTACGTGCTAACGTAGTAGTAAAAGTTAAAGGACACATGCAAACTGTCGAAATTACTATTCCACTTCACAATTTTATTATTAGGTCTGAAGAGACTCAAGATGACTTCTATGCATCTGTTGATAAAGCTATAGATGTTATAGAACGTCAAATTAGAAAGAACAAGACTAAGATTAAAGCTAAAGAAGCAAAAACTAGAATTGACTTTAGTATTGTAGATATTGAAGAAGAGGAACATGAAGAAAATAATATTATCAAACATAAGAAAATAGAAGTAAAGCCAATGGATGAAGAAGAGGCAATACTTCAATTAGAATTACTAGGTCATGAATTTTATTTATTTAAAAATGTTGACACTGATAAAGAAGCAGTGGTTTATAAAAGAAAAAATGGTGGCTATGGTATAATAGAAGCTGAATAAAGTTAAATAACTGAGAATGGTATGAAAATATCATTCTTTTTTTGACAAAATAACCTTAAAAGCTTTTTATTATCTTTATTTTTTGATAAAATACTATATGCAAGGAGATGTTTATAATGGGATTATTTAGAAAACTATTTGATCATGAATATAAAGAATTAAAAAAGTTTACTGAAAAAGCAGATAAAATAGTTGCACTTGATGAAGAGATGACTAAGTTAAGTGATGATGAATTAAAACATAAAACAGAAGAATTTAAAGAAAGATTAGCAAACGGAGAAACACTAGAAGATATCTTAGTAGAAGGTTTCGCTGTTGCAAGAGAAGCAGCATACCGTGTTATAGGAGAAAAACCTTTCTATGTTCAAGTACTAGGTGCACTTGCTATTCACTATGGAAATATAGCAGAGATGAAAACTGGTGAAGGTAAAACCCTAACTTGTGTAATGCCTGCCTATCTTAATGCCTTAGAAGGAAAAGGTGTTCATATTATTACAGTTAATGAATATCTTGCAACTCGTGATGCTGAATGGATGGGAGGAATACATAGATTTCTTGGTTTAACAGTAGGTGTTAATACAAGAGATATGTCTCCTAAAGAGAAACAAGAAGCTTATAACTGCGATATTTTGTATTCAACTAATAATGAAATAGGATTTGATTACTTAAGAGATAACATGGTAATTAGAAAAGAAAATAGGGTACAGCGTCCTCTAAACTTTGCTATCGTCGATGAGGTTGACTCTATTCTAATTGATGAAGCGAGAACTCCATTAATAATATCAGGAGGTGCACAGCATAGTGCCAACCTATATATAGATGCCGATAAATTTGCTAAATCTCTTAAAGAAGAGACTGATTATATCTGTGATGAGACAGGTAAAAGTACAATCAGTGTATCACTTACTGATGAAGGTAGTGAAAAAGCAGAGAAAATGTTTAAGATTAAAAATCTATATGAAATAGAAAATGCTACTTTACTTCACTATATTAACCAAGCCCTACGTGCTAACTATGCTATGAAAAAAGATGTAGACTACGTTGTTCAAGATGATGAAGTAGTAATAGTAGATCAATTTACTGGACGTTTAATGAAAGGAAGAGCTTATAGTGATGGACTTCATCAAGCGATAGAAGCTAAAGAAGGAGTTAAAATCAACCAAGAAACTAAAACACTTGCAACTATTACCTTCCAAAACTTATTTAGAATGTATAAAAAACTATCAGGTATGACTGGTACTGCTAAAACAGAAGAAGAAGAGTTTAGAGATATTTATAATATGTATGTTATTGAAATACCTACTAATAAACCAGTTGTAAGAGTAGATGCCCCAGATTTAGTTTTTGCAACAAGAAGTGCTAAGTATAAAGCAATTATTAATGAAGTTAAAAGTCGTTATGATAAAGGACAACCAGTTTTAATTGGTACTATTGCCATTGAAACTAGTGAATTAATTAGTGACTTATTAAAGAAAGCTCATATTCCTCATGAAATATTAAATGCTAAAAACCATGCTCGTGAAGCAGAAATTATTTCTAAAATCGGAGAACATCGTTCTGTTACCATCGCTACTAACATGGCTGGACGTGGTACTGATATCAAACTATCAGATGAAATAAGAGAACTTGGAGGACTTTGTGTAATTGGTACAGAACGTCATGAATCACGTCGTATTGATAATCAGTTAAGAGGTCGTTCTGGACGTCAGGGAGATCCAGGTTATACTCAGTTCTTTGTTTCTATGGAAGATGACTTAATGATTAGATTCGGTAGTGAACATATTAGAGAAATGATGAAAAACTTTGGTTTTGGAGATCAAGCTATTCAAAGTAAAACCTTTACAAAAGCGATAGGAACTGCTCAAAAACGTGTAGAAGGAAATAACTTTGATGCTAGAAAACATTTACTACAATATGATGATGTTATGAATACTCAAAGAGAAATCATGTATGGTAAACGTAATGAAATCCTAGATAGTGAATCTATTCATGAAACAGTATTAAACTCTATTCATAATCATGTTACAGACTTAGTTAAATCAAGAAATGCTGATAGTACAATTACTGATGAAGAATTACAAAGTATTACAGATTTTGCTAATGAAAACTTACTAAAGAATGATATAAGTAAAGTTGAATTAGAAAATAGAGATGCTGATGATATAATAGAATATATTTATGAAAAAGCTAAAGGTGAGTATGAAGCTAAGATTAAAGAAGTACCAGTAGAAATTAGTAATGAGTTTGAGAAAGCATTATCTCTACAAGTTATAGATAACTACTGGATGGAACAAATAAATGTTATGTCTCACTTAAGAGAAGGTATCTATCTTCGTCAGTATGGACAAGATGACCCTCTAAGAGCATACACTACAGAAGGTTATGGACTATTTGATGATATGCTTCAAAAAATAGATAGAGATATAACTGTATTCTTACTTAAAGCAGAAATAAGACAAAACATTGAAAGAAAGCAAGTCGCTAAAAATCAACAAACTAATGATGTTAAAGATACAAAGAAAACACCTAAGAAAGTAAAAAAAGTAGGTAGAAATGACCCATGTCCATGTGGAAGTGGAAAAAAATACAAGCAATGTTGTGGTAAATAACTCGCAAACCCCAATAAAATAAGGGAAAACGCGAGTTTTTCTTTTTGCCAAAAAATAGTCCAAAATAATGGCTAGAGCCATTCTGGAGCCACTTTGATTTGAATATATGGCTACATAATTATTTAAAATCACAAAATAAACAATATTACGAACAAAAAGATTTTGAAAATCTATGGTATAATGGTTATAAGGTGATACAAATGGATAAGAAAGAATATATAGTTAATCAATTAAAAAGAACTTTTCATAAAAAATATGAGAATTATTGTATTACAAGAATTATTCATAAGCTAGATAATGAATACATACAATTCATAACTCAACAATTATTCAAAAGACCAGATGGAAAGTTTGCACTTGCAGATTTATATTTTCCACAATTGAATATTTCTGTTGAGATAGATGAACCTCATCATTTAACACAAAAGGAAGCAGATAAACAAAGGACTTTGGATATAATAAAAGCCGATCAAGAGATAAGGAAAAAATATACTGGAATTGAAGATATTATCTTAGATCCAATAGAAGAATCTAGAATCGAGATAAGAGAAGAATCATCTATAGAAGAAATAAATAATGAAATAGATATAGTTATCAATAAAATTGAATTAAAAATATCTGCTATGGGAGACAAATTTGTCCCATGGAAGAATGTATATGAACCTGCTTCCTATTATATTAAAAAAGGTTTTATAGAAAAAAATGATAATGCTAAATTTAAAACAATTGATGAAATAGGAAAATTGTTTAACATTGAAAAAGTATCTATGGGATATAAGATTCATGGTTATGTACCAATAGTTAATGATTCAGAATATTTTTGGTGTCCACATTTAAAATTAAGTGATGATGATGTAATAATAAATAATGCTATAAATACAATATCACCAGATGGAAATTACGTGTTTGAATATTTTAAAAAAGATAATGATACTGAGGTAAAAAAAGTATTAGACGATAATATTAAAAGATATGTTTTTGCTCAATATAAAGATGAAATAGGAAATGAATCGAAAAAATTTATTGGCGTATATTCGTTAGATAAGGACGAAACATTAAAAGAAAATGTTAGAGTCTGGAAAAAAATATCTAATAAGATAGAATTAAAAAAATATTTTAATTAGGAGGTTCATATGTCAAAGTTTATAGATAGTATAATAGGACATGCTATTGGTGATGCTATGGGAGTTCCTACAGAGTTTTGCATTAGAGAATATTTACTTAAGAATCCAGTAAAAGAAATGATTGGATCTTATAAAACTGGACAACCTGCTGGATCTTGGAGCGACGATACATCAATGGAGATAGCAACGATAGATTCATTTATTCAAAATAAAGAGTTCAATTACCACGATATAATGCACAAATGGGAAGAATGGATAAATGAAGCAAAGTATACCGCAAATAATGATACATTTGATGTTGGGAGGACATGTTTACGAGCAATTCGTAATCACTCATTAGGAACAGAACCTCTTAAGTGTGGAATAGATGGAGAACAATCTAATGGTAATGGATCACTAATGAGAATTCTTCCAGTAGCATTATATTCTTATTATAGAAAGTTAGATGTAAATGAAATAATTAAACTAACAAATGAATTATCATCACTAACTCATCAACATGATATAAGTAAATTGGGATGTTATATTTATGTAAGATATATTATGTTTTTATTAGATGGTAAAAACAAAAACGAAGCATATGAATTAATAAAAACGTTAGATTATTCAACTTATGATGAATATGCAATTTCAAAATATGAAAGAATTTTAAAAAATGATATTGCTTCATATACAATTGATAACATTTTATCTACGGGATATGTAGTTGATACATTAGAATGTGCGTTGTGGATTTTACTGAATGCTAACAGTTATAAAGAAACTATTATCGCAACTACTAATATAGGAAATGATACAGATACAATTGGTGCAATTGCGGGATCTATGGCAGGAATAATTTATGGTTATGATTCAATTCCAACAAGTTGGATAGATAAGTTGATGAGAAAAGATTATTTAATAGGATTAGCAAATGATTTTGAAAAAGAGGTAATGAATTATGAAGTTTAAGTTAGAAACTAAAAAAATATCTAGAGATGAATTTTTCACTTTAAAAGAAGAAAATCTTATGTTCATTACAAATCCTGGAAGAATGGGAGATGAAGATGGTTCAACATTTATAATAAAAGAAGATAATAATTATGTTTCCTATAGAATTGATGGCTGGATGTATGGAGACAGAACTAAAGAAGATTTTATCACTCTTGACGAAATGTTTGAACAATTTCCAAAATGGAAAGAAGCATGGCAAAATTGTAATAATGAAAAATATGATGGTAAATATATTTATGTATATATGGGATTTGGAAATGGGCTTTCTGTTGATAAAAGTATTTATCGAGAATATGAACCATACTTGTTAGATGAGGTAAAAAAATAAAAAATAAGCATAATGAAAAGGAAGAAAGTCCATCTATGTATTATCCTGCATGGAAATTAGCTGTAGAAAATATGCTAAATAATAAATAGGACTAATATAAATGCCAAGTTGGGTGTGGACAAATATTTCTAATGAAATTAAAAAAGGCTTAGTAAAATAAGGAAAAACTAAGTCTTTTCATTTTGCCAAAAAACACATAATTATAATTTGGAGCCATTTCTGGAGCCATGTTAATCAAAAATTGCTATTTTTCAACAGTATTTCTAGCATTATTAATTGTATTAATTACTTCAGAAGATGTTGCATTAAATAAGTGTGAATAAGTATTTAAAGTTTCACTTGAATTAGAATGTCCAAGATATTTAGAAACCATAGTAACAGGAGCACCATTATTAACTAAGAAAGAGGCACAACTATGTCTAAAATCATGTAGTCTTATTTCTTTAATGCCAGCTTTCTGTGCAATTTCTCCTTTTCTTCGTTGGGCTTGTTTGTATACTAATGGAGTAAGACCTTTATCATTGCCAAATATAAAGAATTCTTCGTTAAAATTTTTATATTTAGAAACCTCATCGTAGTATTTTTTTAGATCTTCGTATAAAGCATCACACATAGTTAATATTCTATTGCTTGAAGCAGTTTTTAAATTACACACATAGTAGGAAGAAGAGTAATTATCCAAACTTTGAACTTGTTTATTGATCCATAAGGTTTTATTTTCCCAGTTAATATCTTTCCATTGCAAACCTCTTGCTTCTCCAATTCTTAATCCACAATAATACAATGTTTCCCATAAGATCCTATACCTATCTTCATCTTCAGCAGACAGAAACTTATCAAATTCGTTGATATCATAATAAACTTTTTCTTCAACTAATTCATCAGGATTCTTGAATCGTTCCATATTTAATAGCACCTGATGGAAGTTATAGCCATATCGCTTCTCTCCAAAGTTAAGAAATGCCTTTAATACTTTAAGTTTGTCATTTTTAGTAACCGTCTTCATAGTAGTAATACCAGCAATATATTCTTTCCATTTATCATAATGAGCTATATTGAATTCAGAACACTTGATATTGAATAATATTTTTAATGATTCTTGAGTATAGATATAGCTCCTGCGAGTGTTTATTCTAACTTTTTCAGATTGATGTAAAATTAGAAGATGAAACAAACAACAAATGGTTGATTTATATGATACAAGTAAACATAATATTAGTTCGCATATAAAAAATATTTTTAATG
>CALVIS010000024.1 GCA_944331805.1 uncultured Bacilli bacterium | reverse complement strand
TGATGAATACTTCTTCTTAAAGCTATTTGATATATCTAGAACTAAATAGTCATCCCACAACTTTTATGCAAGAACCATTTTTTCTAAAAATTCTTCGCTATATCCTGTGTACATCATAATTTCTCCTTTCTTAATCACATACTTTCCAGAAAGTGATTACACTCTAACATAAGGAGAAAAGTAATGCAAAAAGGCAATTTTCAAAATCTGAGCCAAAAAAAGAGCGAAAATTAGTAAAAATAGCCCTTTTTCCCTAAAATTCACTCCAAAAATCGCTTGAATTTTCAAAATTCATATAAATTTTATTTTTTTAAGATACCGCTTCATTTAACATCTCAAAGAAAGCATTCATACCTTTATTAAAAACATCTCCTATTAACTCTGATAGATCTAGTCCTAGGTCTGATACTTTATTATCATAATTAACTTTATCTTTATTAAGATAATCTTTTATAGTAACATCTTTCCCAGCTTCTATATCTTCTTCATACTCTTTTATCTGTTCTTCTGTTAACATATTCTCTCTATTTTTAGAATATTCATTATAGCCTGAAGCTTGCATGAAGTATAAAACAAAGAAAAGAAATACTAATATTAAAACTATAAGTCTTGCTAGATTAGTTTTGGTCACTTTTTATCACCTCTGTTAAAACATCACTTAAAACAAGAAGAGTCTCATAAACTTCATCAATAGTATTTTCAGGTCCTCCTACTTCTATTAAAATTGTTCTATTAGAAAAGTCTTGGTTATAAACTCCATTTACTCCCTCACCTTCTTTTTCATATATACCTTTAGAAAGTCCTGGTACTTTAGCATTTATCATTTCACTTATCTTCGTACTAAAGTCTAAATTACCTGCATAATTAGGATTTTCTAATCCTACTAAAAACATTACTTTAGCATAGTTCTTATCATTATAAGCTAGAGTTGTTTTATCATGAGATAAGGAGTCTCTATGTAAATCTATAAAATAGATTAGACTAGGATAATTAACTTTCGCTTGTTCCATTAAAACTCTACTAGCATCATAACTTCCAGCATAGTTAAGTCCTAAACTACTTCTAATACTACTAATAGATTGTTCTTCTATTAAGACACTAAAGCCGTTATCTTCCAACTTTTCTTTTAAAACATAATCAGATAGTTTAACTGTTGGCATAACACTATATTCTGCAAAAGATGAGGGTTTATACTCTTCTGTATCATGAGAATTATATAGATATATTGTTGGTTCTTCTTCACTTACAACATCTTCATTACTTACTTTTTTAACATCTTTATCATCTACATCTATTTTTTTAGTTAGGCCTTTAAAATTAGTATCTAATATTGATAAGGGATTTGTTAAATCCAAATCTATTAGTTTAGTCATAATCTTATGAAAATAACTATAATTAGATTTACTATTAACAATAAAAGGATTATTATTTTCAATTAGAAAATTTACTAAGTCAGTATTTTGATGAGGTAGACTATATTTAGATAAAGCTTTAATAGTTAAGAGAAATGAAGAAAAAATCATAATCAAGAATAGTATGATTTTAGGTTTTATTTTCTTAGTTTTTTTACTTTTAGATATAAACTTTTTCTTCATAAAAAATCTCCTTTATTACATAGTAATAAAAGAGTTATTAAAATTATGTCGAATTAGTTTAATTCTAAGCTTTTATTTAAAGCTTTAGATAAAAGTAGACTTAACTTTTCAATAACAAAGTCTATTTCTTTAGGTGTTACCAATAGATTATAGCCTAAAGGTGTTAGTACTTCGGTAATTAAGGTTTTAATCTCATCTTCTTCTAAATTACCAATTAAACCCATCACTTCTTCTCTTTCTTTCTTATTTAAGGTCTTATCATGATTTTTATAATCTCTACTACTTGGAGGGACTAGTTTTAATTTATTATTATTAATATTTTCTTTTTCATAAGAGAAATGTCTAAAGATATAGTTTATGGTATTACTAACAATGGTCGTTGCATCTACAACTGTAGGTATACCTATGGCAATTACAGGAAGTCCTAGGGTTTCCTTACTGATTTCAAAGCGATTATTTAAAAGACCACTACCTGGATGTATACCTGTATCAGTTATTTGAATAGTTTTATTAATACGTTCAAGACTAGAGGCGGCAAGGGCATCTATTACGATTAAAAAGTCTGGTTTGGTTTTTTCTATTACTCCTTCGATTATTTCCTTAGTCTCAATCCCCGTTGTTCCCATAACCCCTGGAACAAGGGAAGATATAACTCTATATTTAGAGTCTAATGGTAGCCCTAACTCTACTATTTGTCTTGTTATTTTAATAGAGTCAACAGTTAATGGTCCTAAAGCATCTGGAGTTGCTTTTCTATTACCAAGTCCTACTATCAAAGTGCTATAATTATCTTTAATATTAATACTCTTTAACAAGTCTTTTATAGCAAGAGTAGTAGCATGTAATAAATTATTAAAGTTATTCTCATCTGTTACATCTTCAAAATATATAGTCTTATAGATACCTTCTTTTTTAGAGATAAGTTTAGCATTATCTTTATCTAAGGTAATAGTTTCTATTTTAATATCTTTATATTGTTCTTCTTCTTTTTTATAACCTTTAAAGTTACTAAGATGCTCCACTATTAAGTCTGTTCTAATTCTATATTTACTTAAATCTACTTCATGCATAATAAATCACAACTCCCTTTCTATTTATATTATTAACAAAAAGTATAAAAATATTTGCAAAATATATTATTATTTGGTAAAATTAGATTGTTTACAAAAAGTGAGGTGAAAACATGCCAAATATTAGAAGTGCTAAGAAAAGAGTACGTAGTAATGCTAGAAAAGCAGATGTTAATACTTTAGTTAGATCTAGTATGAGAACTGCTGTTAAGAATTGCGAAAAAGCAGTAAATGCAGGTAATAAAGAAGAAGCTGCTAATAAATTAAATATTGCATTACAAAGAGTTGATAAAGCTTGTACTAGTGGATTAGTTCATAAGAATAAAGCTGCTAGATTAAAATCAAGACTTACTAAAGCAGTAAATGCTATGGAGTAAGAAAAGAAATGTGGATAGTGTACACGCACATTTCTTTTTTTGTAATTTTTTTTAAAAAGTATGAATTTTGAAAATTCGAGCCAATTTTGAAGTGAATTTTAGTGAATTTGGCCCTTTTTGACCAATTTTCACCCTGTTTTTGCCCCAGATTTTGAAAATTCACTTTTTGCAAAGACTAAATCTATTTGTTATAGTGATAGCGAAAGGAGAAAAGTTTATTATGAAGTACATGTATATATATTTCTATTTTGATAACCTAATTTCTTGTGTTTTTTTATTATAATTATTACTCCTTTATTAAAAATATCATAATAAACAAAAATCCTTTCAAAGTTCATCTCCCACAAAAGACTAGAAGGCTCCATACTCTAGTCTTTTTCTAATCTATCTAAAGTTATATCTTTAAAGGCATTATTTTTAATATCATTTAAAACAATACTAGCTACTCTCTCATAATCAGTAATATTACCTTTAGTAACACAACCTCTTTTCTTTGCAATAGATTCCATTATTTCTATATTAGTCATATTATCTACTTGAATATTATAACGACTTTCTAGTTTTTCTTTATATAGTTTTGTTAGGATATCTATGGAGAAGAGAGCTAAATCTTCTTTATTAAGTATTTCTTCTTTAATAGATGAAAATATGGCAAGTATCCTCGCTTCATATTGATTTTCTAATTTAGGCCATAAAATACCAGGGGAATCTAATAAATCTATATCTTTATTAATTCTAATCCAAGAAAGACTCTTAGTAAAACCAGGCTTATTACCTACTCCTGCTGCCTTTTTACCTACTAATCTATTAATTAAAGTGCTCTTTCCAACATTAGGTATACCTATAATTAAAGCTCTTAGGTTACGAGGTTTTAGGCCTTTAGATTTTCTTTTTTCATTTAATTTTTTACTAACACTTTCACTTAAATCTAGAACTTTCTTAACATTCTTATTATTAGCAAGGTCAACCGGTACTACAATATAGCCAAGACTCTCATAATAACTAATAAATTTATCAGTTTCTTTTTTATCACATAAATCATATTTAGTCATTATTAATATTCTAGGCTTATCTTTAATTAAATCATCTATATCTTTAATCTTAGATGAGATAGGCATTCTTGCATCTATTACTTCATAGATTATATCTATTAAATTAATCTTTTCTCTTATTTCTCTTTTGGTTTTAGCCATATGTCCTGGATACCATTGAATTTGACTATTATTATCCATTTTCATCACCACTTTCCATATCAATATGAAGATTAATCTCTTCTTCTGTGGGCAATTTGTCTAATATGTTCTTAGGCAATCTGTTATTTAACTTATACGTTGAAACACCAATAGGTACATTAGCTGACTGCAAGGACCAATCTACTGTAACTCTATTTTTTTCTCGGCATAATAATAGTCCAATTGTGGAATTATCATATTCCTTCTTCAACAATTTATCAACAGCTGTAACATAAAAACCTATCTGTCCAACATATTCTGGTTTAAATTCTCCTGTTTTAAGTTCTACTACTATATAACATCTTAATTCTAAATGATAAAATAGCAAATCAATATAAAAGTCCTGATTATCAACTGATATTCTATATTGATTTCCTACAAAACTGAATCCCTTACCAAGTTCTAATAATACATCTCTTATTTTTGAAACCATTTTATTTTCTAATTCTTGTTCTTTATAATTATTATCTAAAGAAATAAATTCAAAAATATAGGGATCTTTTACTGTATTATTTACTAAATCACTATCGTTTGGAGGTAATAGCAATGAAAAATTATTATTACTTTTACCAATTCTTTTATGAAATTCTGAATCTATTTGAAGTGCTAAAACATTCCTACTCCATCCATTTTTAATAGCATTTTCTGCATAAATTTTTCGCACATTTTTATCCTTAATTTTTTCAATCAGCAATAAATTATGACCCCAGGGTAATTTGGCAACAAGCTGTTGCCAATTTTCATCATCTGCATATTCTTCGTAAAATAACCGCATTGATCTTATATTTCTTTCTGAAAAGCCTTTCATGTTTGGAAAAGTTAATTTAAGTTCTATAGATACTTGTTTGGTAAAATTATTACCATATTTTTTGTTTTCTGAAACTATCTTACCTAATCTGAAATATAACATGATTAAATTGCTATTGACTTGTTGCATTGTTTTTATCTGTGCGTTTAAAATTTCTTCCTTTATATTACCAATTATTTTTTTAAAGTCTTTTTCTAACATAAAATTACTCCTTTCTTAATTAACAAATAATGGGGGGTTAACTATGCGGTATCAACCAAAATGTTTTACCCTATTTTTTTATAAAAATAGCCAATTTTACTTATTTTGAGCCATTTTTTGTTACTTTTTTAAAAAACGTGTAAGATCTCAATGCTCGCAATCTCTTTATTTATAAGGGTTTCTCAAAGGGGTTGAATAAATCGGTATCAACCACCCGATATGCTGTGATGCCAAACTTTTTTCTTTATTTTCCATTCTTATCACTCCCTTCACTTATTATTATTCATCTTATATCTTTTAACTTCCTATTTTCTTCTTTCTGAACTTGTGCAATTTTTGCATAAGTTGAATTTTTACTTAATTCATCATTATAAAAGACAATATATTAATTTTGATTTATTAAATTATCTGTTTGTATCAGCTCCTTTATTTTTTTGTTAACATCAATATACTATATTTTTTACCAAATACCAAAAAGTTAGTAAACACTAAACCTTCGACTTTCTTTCAGCAGAACTTATGTCGAAAATTCCGACGGAAGATTCTTCCTTTTAGTCTGTGATTGTACTTTTAGAAGTATCAAATCACTTTCTCACATTACATATATTTTATCAAATTGATTTAATTTAGTCATCATGCCGACCAAATTTTATTAAACTTCATTATTATTTGATAAAGACTTCAGCATTAAATCAAAATCACTTTGTAACTCTCTCATTTCTCTTTCTCTATATAGAGCAAATTCCTTTTCTGCTTTTTTAATCGCTTCTTCGTGAGATATTTTTCCCTTACCTTCTAAAACTTTTCTTCTGTTAAGCAATATTTGATTATCTAACTCTTCTACCCAATCATTCATCTTCATTGGTCTTTGCTCTAAAGCTTGTAGTTCTGCATAATCTAAAAACTGTGATACTAACAAGTTTAATCTTTGAAGTTCTATCTCAGATAAGTAATTTTTAGCGATTTTAACATCATCTATTGTAACATAATCTCCTTTAAAATTAGTCATTCCAACATATGGCTTTTCATTATCTACTCTTTCATGAATAAGTTCTGCCGCAGTATGTTCGTGAACTGCATAATGTAATTTATTTTGAACTGTAGCAAAGAATTTTTTTGTTATATCACTTCTTGGGTCATAATCTATAGAAGTTGCATAGATATCTGTTACTTGTTGATAGAAGTTTCTTTCACTAGAACGAATATCTCTAATTCTCTGTAATAGTTCTCTAAAATATCTATTACCGCCTTGTTTTAATCTATCATCATCAAGGGCAAAACCTTTTTGTATATACTCATGTAATCTTTTTGTTGCCCATATTCTAAATCTAACTGCAATATCAGATTGAACACGATACCCTAAAGCGATTATCATGTCTAAATTATAATGATCTATATTTCTTTTAACATTTCTATTACCCTCTTTTTGAACCTGCAAGAAATTCTTGCAAGTTGAACTTTCGTCTAATTCTTTGTCATGATAAATATTATTAATATGTTGCTCTATATTTTGTCTAGTAGTTTTATAAATATCCGCAATTTGATACTTTGTTAACCAAATATCTTCATCGATAAATTTAACACTTACTTTAGTAACTCCATCTTTATCTTCATAAATCATCATATTATTTTGCTTATTATTCATATTTCATCCTTGCCTCCTTTAATTTATATCAATTCACAACTTTATTTTCATTATTCTCCTCTAAATATTTCTTATAAAATCTATCCATAGAAGAAATATATTCTTGATCTTGTATAACTCTATATTTTTCATATTCTTTCTCTGCTTTGTCTACTGCTTCTTTATGAGAAATACTTCCTGCATTATTTAATACTTTCTTTCTTCTAAATTTTAATAAATCATCTGTTGCATCAATCCAATTTTGCATAGTCATAACATGTCTTTCTTTCGCTTCGTCTTCTGCAAAGACTAAAAATAAGTTAGTTAAATCATTTAATTTAGATAGTTCTTCTTCAGTTAAATAATTTTTAGCAATAGATACATCATATTTATATATTAAACCATCTGGAGAATTCTTCCAATTAGTAAGTCCCATATGTTCTTTAGAAGCATCTGCTCTACTATATATAAGCTCTGCCGCAGTATGTCCAGAAATAGCCTAGTGAAGTTTATTTTGAATTATTTTAAAGAAAGTATAGGCTTCTTCACTCTTAGGATTATAATCCGCTGAAGTTGCAATAAACAAATCAGTTATTTTTTGATATGACATTCTCTCACTAACTCTAATAGTCTTTATTCTTTCAAGTAATTCATCAAAATATTTTGCATCATACTTATTTCCTCTAATAAATCTCTCATCATTTAAAGCGAATCCCTTAATCATATAATCTTTTAGTACTTTAGTAGCCCATATTCTAAACTCTGTCGCTTTCTTCGAATTAACACGATATCCTACTGCAATAATAGCATCTAAATTATAGAATTCTGTATTATAAGTTTTACCATCTTCGGCAGTATGTGCAATTTTTGCACATACTTGTTCTTTGATTAGCTCTTCATCTTTAAAAATATTTTTTAAATGTTTTGTTATAACAGTTCTATCAACAGTAAAAACTTTAGCCATACTTTTTTGAGTTAACCACAAAGTTTCATCTTTAAATATTGCATCTACTACAATATTACCATCTTTATCTTTGTAAATTAATAAATTGTTTTGTTCTTTTAAGTCATTCATATTTTATTCCCCCTAACTTTTAATGAAAAATGTTAATTAAATTTATCTTATCATTAGAATAATTGTTCGTCAACACTTTTTGAAATATTTTTGATACGAGTTTTCGTAAATAAAAACTAGGTACTTTTATACTTCAGATAATACCTAGTTTCAATTTATTCTATAAGTTTCTATCCTTATCATAAATTTACAAAAATAATTATATATGTTATTATGATTTATAATAGCAAAGAGGTGGATATATGTTTAAACAATTATTAACTCAAGTTCAAAATAAGTATAAAGAAAAGGTAGAAGAAAATGAAAAGTATAAAGAATTATTAAATAAAGCGGACACACTTCCTAAATTTTATAATTATTCTCATCCTCTAAATAATAAACTAACTATAAGTTATAAATTACTTATGGATATATGTCCTGATTTAAATGAAAATGATGCAATTATTTTAAGAGAAGTTATTCCAATAGATGAACTTATATTATCTTGTGTTTATGCAAATGAGTGTAAAACTAACGTTAAATTTTACTTTATAGCAACTACTAAATATCTATGGCTTGTTAATAAAGAAGGCTATCTTAAATATAACTACCAAGACATTACCATAGAAGTTATAAAAAATAGTATGTTAAGTAAAACTGTATTACTTAGTAATATGTTATTTAATATTAATGGAACTAATGAAATGCTTTTAGCATTTATAAAGCTATTTCAAGATTCTAACTACAGAGAAGATGAAATTAATAAAAAGTTAGAGATTCTATGTAATACTATACCTCGTATTTTTTATCTAAACGACCTAGCATCTGGTATTAGTATTGGTCTAAACAATGAGATTGTTTTTCATACGAAAACATTTCATTATAAGTACAATATTGAGGATATTAAAAATTATGAATTATTACTAGATAATACTGTTGTAGAAGATAAGAAAAGTAATCATAAAAATAGAATTACTGCCAATAAAAATAGTTGTTATGAAATGATGATACGTATTACTACCGATAATAATACATTTCTTATTCCTATTTTAGAAAAGAATGATTTTTCTACTCTATATTCATATACTAGTAAAGAATTTAGAGAAAATAGAGAATTTGCATCTAATATAATTGATATATTAGATGACTTAGATAATAAATTACTAAATGGAGAGTTATAACTTTATTTAGCATTTCCCATTCTATTAAATGGTAAAATGATTAGACTAGTTCTACCTAATAACTGGTCTATTTTCATAAAGCCTAATTCTCTACTATCTAGAGAATTTTCTCTATTATCTCCCATAACTAAATAAGAGTCTTCTGGAACAGTATCACTACCTAATTCTTCTATGTCAAAGTCTTCTGTCTTACCATGTTCAAAGTTTTCTTTAACTTTTTTTCCATCTACATATAAAATATTATCTTTATACTCTATATGTTCTCCAGGTAAACCAATAACTCTTTTAATTAAGTATTCATCTGGCATATCTACTACAACTATATCAAATCTTTTAGGCTCATTAAAGTAATAAGCTGTCTTATTTAAAATCATAATATCCCCTTCTTCAAGTGTAGGATACATAGATTCTCCATTTACTTTAATAGGAGTAACTATAAAAGCTTTAATAAATAAGACAACAACTATAATAATTATATATGGTAAAAATGTTTTTATTTTCTCTTTCATATCTAATCCTTTCTAACAATTAATATTATACATCTAATTTAATCTTTAGAAAAGAAAAAAGAGAACTATTGTTGTCCTCTTTCTTTAATACGATATTGACCTTTACTATTTCTTAAAACATTTCCTAGTTTAGCACGTCTTACTTTACCATGTCTTAAGACAGTAATTTTAGCAATCTTAGGTGAATGAATTGGGAATGTTCTCTCAACTCCTACACCACTACTCATTTTACGAACAGTAAATGTTTCACTAACACTACCGCCACGACGAGCGATTACAACTCCTTCAAAAGCTTGGATTCTTTCACGTTTACCTTCGATAATTTTAACGTCAACACGAACAGTATCTCCAACTCTAAATTCAGGAATGTTCTTATTAATTTGTTTGTCATTAATTTTGTCAATTACGTTCATATAAGATCCTCCTTTACCTATAACCAATGCTCATAACCAAATGATTAGCGGAACATTTTTTTGACGTCTTCAATTATATCATAGACCTAATCATTTTGTAAAGGATTATTTTCATTAACTACTCTAACAATCGCTTTATTACTAAAATCTAAACTATTAATAACCTCTCTCATTGTTGTAATATTCATATTCTTAATAAGCCCTACATAGTTAGTAATAACCTTATGATAGTTAATTAAATCATCTACTACAGTATCTACAATACTATCAGCATAATCACTTTTAATTACTTCACTAGATATCCATACTTTCTTTATTCTTTCTAAATCTTCTTCTAAAATATTTAAATTATTAAGATAGTTTTCTAACTCTTTTAAATAAACTGGATAATTTAAAACATCTGCTTCTATCATAAAAGTAATAACATTGCCTACATCTTGAAAATAATAGCCACTTCTACTAACTAAATGTCTTTTTCTTATCATTTCTCTAAAATCTGAACTTGCTCCAAAACATAAAGATACTAACATATTAAGATATAAGTCTAAAGTAACTTTATTTTTAATAGGAAACTTAGCTTTATCCATTTTAAATCCAATAGCAAGTTTTTCTACTTTTACATCTTTTTTTATCTCTTCATAGTCTTTAACTACTTTAACTGGTTCTTTATAATGTTTTATCTTAATAGTATCATCACGTTCTAAATTAAATCTTGCTAATGTATCAGTAGTAATCTTTACAACTTCATCAGGAAGCACCGCCCCTCCTACTACTAAAAACATATTACTAGGACGATAAAAAGTATTATAACATTTATATAAATCATCTTTAGTAATCTCTTTTATACTCTTAATAGTACCAAGTATAGGTGTATTATAAGGAGATACTTTATAAAGATTCTTATTTATAGTTTTATAAGCAAAATAATCAGGACTATCATCATTCATCGCTGCTTCTTCACATATTATCCCTTGTTCTTTTTTTACATTTTCATCTGTAAAGTAAGGACTATTAACAAATGTTAATAAATATTCTAAGTTTTCTTTCATCTTCTTATTACCAGTTACAACATAACAAGTATTTTTATAACTAGTAAAAGCATTAACATAACTACCTGTTTTAGCATAGAAATCAAAAGGCTTTATACCATCTTTACTTTCAAACATTTTATGTTCTAGGAAATGAGCGATACCACTAGGAAAAGAAGTCATTTTACTCATACCTTTAGGTACAAAATCATTAATAGCAGCCCCATAATAAGTACCATAGTTAAAATAATAGTTTTTCTTTTTACTAAATTCATTATTAGGAATAATAATAATTTCTAAACCATTATCTAAAACTTCTCTATAGATAGTTTTATCTACATTTTTTAGTTCAATTTTCTCCATTATCATCACTTCCTTCTAGAATATAAACAGTATTTATTTTAACTTTTTTAGCAACAGCGATGATTTCATCTTTAGTTACTTTTAACATTTTCTTACGTTTAGTTTCAATATCATCTACTCCAAGTAGTTCTATCATATAGTAACTTTCTATAATTTGAAAAGGACTTTCTATTATATCATCAATCGCACTAGTATAGTATTCTTTCGCTTTTTCGATTCTATCATCATCTATTTTACCTACTTCTAAGTCTTTTAAAATCTTTTTTACAATATTAACGGCATCAATACTCTTATCTTTAGTAATACCACCTCTAATAATAATTAAATTATCTAATTTATTAGGAGTACTAGAGATATAGTATGCAAGAGAATTCTTTTCTCTAACTTCACTAAATAATAAAGATTCTGAACCTCCACCAAGTATAGCATTATATAAAGAAAGAGGATAATTTCTTTCATAATCTGTTAAGTTATTAAGAGATAAAGTTATTATTAAGTTATCTTGTTCTGCTTCTACTTTTTCTTTAACAGTTTTAACTCTAGATACTTTTAATGGCTCTACTAAAGCTTTTATAGGTTTCTTTTTAAAAGTATTTATCTTAAACTTTTCTCTTATAATATTGTTAATTTTCTCTTCATCAACATCACCTAAAACAAAGATATCAACAAAGTTATGACTAATAACATTTTTATAATAATCATATAGATTTTCTTTAGTAATCTTCTCTAAGTCTTCTAAATAACCAATACCTCGATAACTTATAACACTATCTTTAGCAGTCGCTTCTAAACCTTTAATTAGGGCATAAGTCATTTTATTTTCTACTAGACTACTAAGATCTGCTTTATATTCTTCATAAACGGTATTAAAGTCTATCTCATCAAAAGCATTATTAGTAACTTTAGGATTAAAGATAATAGAATCTAACAAATCTAAACTCTTCTCAAAGTTACCTTCTTCTGTATATTTATCATGTAATACTTTAAGACTAATACCAGTATCTAAATAATTACCTATTCTTCTATTAGTACCTGCTATATTAACAGCATATAAGTCTTGTTCTGCTTTAGTAAGTTCTACTTTAGTTTTATAGTCATTACTACCAAGCATCATCATACGACTTAAGAAATTACGTTTCGTAATATTTTCTTTTATGGCTTCTTCTCTAAAGAATATCTTAACAGTAATAGTTTTATAAAGGTTTGTTTTTATTATATGAAGATTATATGCTCCTAAATCTTTCTTTACATAATCCATACTGCACCTTCCTTTCTATATAATCGCCGCTTCTAAAGCTAGAGTAATCATTTGATTTAGTGACTGTTCTCTTTCTTCACTAGTTAGACTCTTCTTATCATAAAAAGAATCAACTACAGTCATTAAGCATGACGCTTCTCTACCTAGTCGATTAGCCATATAAAATAGTCCAAAAGTTTCCATTTCTACAGCAAGATAATCTTCTTCTGGGTAATTAGATTTAAACTTTTCCATTGAACTACTATATAAATCAAACACATCACTAGTAATAGTCTTACCAATTTTTAAAGGAATATTCTTATTATCTGCAACTACTTTTATATTCTCATTTAAAGACTCACTTGATTTAATAAAGTTAATATCATTACCATCAAATAACTGGTCGAAATAACTTTTGCAATAAGCCCCACTAGATAAAACAACATCCTTTACTTTAATATTCTTATTAAAAGAACCACTAGTTCCAATCCTAATTATTTTCTTTACATCATAGAATTTATATAATTCATAAGAGTATATTCCAATACTAGGAATACCCATACCTGATGCAAAGACTGTTACTCTTTTACCTTTATAATAACCAGTATAGCCAAACATATTTCTAACTTTATTAACTAATTTATAGTCAGTTAAAAAGTTTTCAGCGATATACTTTGCTCGCAATGGGTCTCCTGGCATTAAAACAACGTCAGCGATATCTTCTTTTTTACTTTCAATATGAACTGTCATAATAACCTCCTTAAAAAAAGATTATAAAAATGTTAACTTTTTATAATCTTATTATTAACACTTCCTATTAAAATTATAACTTAATTAATTTAAAAAAGGAAGTTAAAGTCGTATTTTTGACATTTACTTACAATTAATTTAATCTTCATATAAGCCATGTATCTTTTCAAGGTCACTATCATTTATCTTCTCTAGGACCCATTTTTTATTATCTTTAACTAAACTAAAGTTAATAGTATAACTAGCTTTATCAGTCACTTCTTTCATAGCATTTATCTTATAATGATCTATTTTTTCTTCTCTAGTCTCATCTTCATCTGAAGCAAATTCGCTTTCATGTTCATCGATATAGTCATCCGCTTCAGATAAAGCATTATTATAGTCAAACACTTCTATTTCCACTATAACATTTGCAGTATCACCATCAGTCTGTTCATTTTTTATTTTATAAGACAAATTCTGATACTGTTTAATCATTAACTCCTTATATTCTTCTTTATAATCTTCACTATAATCACTATTATCTACAACTTCATCAAGTTCTGTTAAAACAGTACTATCTAGTATTTGAAATTTGCCTAAGTACTCTTCTACTCTTCTAGTTGGTGTATTCATCATATCATTACACCCTGTTACTAAAATTAATGATACTAACAACAATAATATTTTTTTCATATTCATCACCTATCTCTATTATTTACAATAATTTTCTTTTTATACTATTTGACAACCAAATTTATTTATCATATAATTTATATCGCTGAAGTGGGGTCATATAATGAATGATGAAAAGAAAAAAGATAATAATTTAGAAGATATAGATTTAAAAAAATTAGAAGAACTAATAATTAGATATACCCAAGAAGTAATTGATACTCATGAATATGAAGAGGTATTGAAAGATAAAGATAATAAAAAAGAAGAAGAAATTACTAAGACTTATAAACTTAAATAATTACTTCTTTTTTATTGCAGATAGTTTTAAAAGATTATATAGTTTATGATGAAATGTATTATAATCTTTAGATATCTCTTTTTCTAAAACATTTAATTTATCACTAAAAGAGTTAACATCTTCTATAAAGAACTCTTTAAATAAATAGTTTAATTTAGATTCTTCTTTATTCTTTTTTATTTTCTTAATCTCTTTAGTTAAGAACTTTTTTTCTTCCTCTTCTTTTCTAGTAAGATATGAGACTTTATTATTTTTACTTATAATTTTATAGGGAATATCCATTACTACTAACTCTTCTCCTATTTCTAGTACTTCTTCTTCTTCATCTATTAAAAGATTACTTTTATACATAACATTACCTTCATTATCAAGTTCTAATGCTAAAGCTTTTCTTAAAGTAGTTACAATAACAGCATAATCTATTACATCTATTTCATTATGAAAATAACTTTCTGTTTTACATTTAATCTTAAAGAGAAAACTCTTATCTATTTTAATTTTAGATGTTAACAAATCTTTCATCATAACTTCACTTATTCTAATAATAGGCATTTTCTTAATATGTTCTAAATCATCTTCTAAGTTCCATTCATAAAACTCTTTTAATCTTTCTTCTTTTGTCCAATTAAGTAAAATATCATATGTATATATCACTCTTTTTTCCCCTTTCTAAAAGCAACTAATAAAAGAATGATACCTACTAATAAAGTATAATTTTTTATATTAGATGCCATAAATATTAAGTATTCTTTAAAATTATAACCAAATGTAAATAGATTAGAATAAACTATGAAGTAAAAGAAACCTATAGTTGTTAAGATAAAACCTATTACTCCTATAATTATATGTTTAATAATATCACCTAATATAATTTATTCTAATTTATTTTTAGTATACAAAAATAATTATTTTTTATACAAAAAAAAGCTTAAAGAAGCTCTTTAGTTGTATCTATTTCTTTAACATCTTTAAACTCTACTTTATTAATACTTTCAAATTTCTTACTAATTTTATCTGTTGTAATAGAGACATTCTCTACATCTTTATTAACCGCTTGAATACTACGAGATAACTTATCCCAACGTTCTTTGTATCTGGCAAACTCTAAACTTAATTTATTTAATTCTTCATGAATAATAGATGTATATTTATCTTTTTCCATATTTTTAATAATCATTTGTATAACAGTTAAAGTTGACATTAAAGTAGTAGGACTAGTTAACCATACTCGTTTTTTATAAGCATATTCTATTAAATCAGGATGATAAGCATTAATCTCTGCAAATATAGCTTCAGCAGGTAAAAACATAATCGCTTGGTCACTTGTTACTCCATCTATAATATATTTACTACTAATAGCGTCTATATGTTTTTTAACGTCATTTTTAAAGGCCTTAGTAGCAGCTTCTCTTTCCGCTTTAGATAAATCTTTATTAACCATAATCTGATAATGTTCTAAAGGAAATTTAGAGTCTATGGCAATAGTACCTAATGGTTCAGGTGCAAAAAGAACAGAGTCTGCAATAGTTCCATTTGGAAGAGTATATTGTAATCTATAAATAGCATCATTTCCTTCTCCAAAGATATTTACTAAGATATGCTTTAGATTAACTTCTCCATAGATTCCTCTTGTCTTTTTATCTGTTAAAATACTTTGTAATGAGATAATATCAGTAGATAGTGTATCTATCTTCTTTTGAGCTTCATCAATCTTACTAAGACGTTCTATTACAGATGTAAAGGTTTTATTAGTCTTTTCAAAATTTTGATTAATTCTCTCATTAACTGCCTCATTAATAGCAAGTAATCTCTTCTCTAAACCTTCATTTAATTTAGTAAAATCATCTGTTAAATTTCTAGTTAAACCATCTTTAAATTCATTTAACTCTTTTATTGTCGTGATCTCTAAATTATTAAGTCTATCTGTTATTTTAGACTCATTAATATTTTTCATAAGTGATATAACTATTAAAATAATTATTAATATAAGTAATCCTATAATTAAGTAATCCATATATAAAGCCTCCTATATATAATAATATAGGTTGAACAAATTTTCGTCAAGAGTTATTTTTCATAACCATATTTAATACTATAAGTATGATAACCTTTATTATTTAGAATAGTTGACAGTCTTTTACTATTAAAACCAGTCTCACATATTAAATAGTATGTTTTATCAAAAGATAGATACTTATCAGGCATAGTTCTTAAAATTCTTAAAGGAATATTAATAGTTCCTTTAAGATGTCCTCTTTCATATAAGTAATGTTCTCTAATATCAATTATATTAGGATTATCTAAATATTTAATCTCATCATAATCTATTTCCATACATAACACCACTATATTATATGAAAAAAAGAAAAAAGAGGTAAGTCCTCTTTAACTAGATAATTCAATCGTAAAGGGATTTTGTAGGGTCCCATCACCACTTGTTATTATGACGTTTGATTTTAGGTTTAGGGCGGTTTTAACACCAATTGCAACAGATTGAAAATAAGTTAATATAGAACTATCATTATTAACATAATTAATATAAGAAGGCCCAGATTGCGTTAAAGTCCAATATTTTATATTATTATCATATATATTAAATTGTCCGGCCATTAATTCTCCTAATCTTAACAATCCTACTTTAGCATCTGTATTCGCAGCATAACCTGACATATTAATATCAGTATATTTTGCCAATTTATATGATGCACTATTACCTACTGTTCCTAAATACCAAGTAGTATTGTCTTCTATCATATTAACTTGATCACCTGTCAAATATTTACTATCATTTAAATATTCTCCATTAAGAAAATTCCCAATTATATTACTAGTTGAAAATGATGAATTACCAAAAACATTTAAAAGAAAATTTTCATTATTTTTTAATGGTTCAGCACTAGTTATTTTGGTTAATCCTTCAGTCTCATGACTTACTATTCTATATAAACTATTATCACCAGTACCAAATCTTATATATTCGCCACTATACCTTGTATTCAATAACATACCATTTAAATTCTTATCATTATCTCCACCTAATCTATAGGGATTATTTATAGTTCCATCACCATTTACAATCTTAACATTAGCTTTTAGAATTATTGATGGCCGAACCCCAAATCTATAAGTAGTACTATAAGCTGCAACACTACCATTAGTAGAAATTCTTCTAATGTCGGATATATTATATGGAGTTAAAATCCACCAAAAAAGCCCATTGTTTAAATAACCAGTTGAAGAACTTGTACCCCTATAACTTGTTGCATATTCATAATAATTTAATAAACCTACTGCATCTTCTACTATTGTTGTTTCTACAGGCTTACTTGAAGATGTAGTTTCTGTGGCATTCCACTTAGCATCTGTTACAATAAAGTTTTCATAATCTCTTAAATTACCAAGAAAGCCATCTACTGTTGTATCATTTAACCACATTTCCATATAACTTCCTGCAAAGGCACTACTATCATCATCATAGTTAACAGTACTTATATTCCACTGAGTTACTAACTTAACTGTCTTTTCTTCATTATTTATAGATACTGCTCTCCATAACTTTCCACTATACCATATATAGTTATTTGGATTACTTCCCGTTATAAAAGTATCAACTCCATCATCATAAGTACTTCCATTATCTCCTATGTTACTCATAACTACTGATGCTACACTCTTATCTTTTTCTTGACTAACTTCTACTCTTAACTTACCACTAAAAACTTGGCCACTATAATTTCCATCTACCTCATCTGTTATCCATAGTTTTAAATTATACTTATTAGTCTCTCCTCCTTCTATTGTTCCACTATCTAAAACTCTATTGGGATTAGCACCTATTCTAGTTAGTAATGTCGCTCCACTATCTGCACCATTCTTATTTAGATTATACTTTAAGTACATATCATCTATTCTAGTATCTGTCTTTCCTATAGTATTATCATCTAAATAAATTGTATAATCTACAGCCTTATTACCATTATTTCTTAATTCAAAAGTAGAACCATCTAAAGATAATCCTTCACTATCGCTTATACCTATAGCATTATCTAAAGTTATTCCTTCACTTGTCTCATCTAATACTAAATCTAATGTACCTACTTTTACTATCTCTACACTACCAAATAACTCTGTTCTAAAGTAAGCATAAGTTAATGCTAGTAGTAAAATCAATACTATTAATATACTTATAATTATTATTGTTACTTTTTTATTCTTATTTTTCATCTTTTTACTCCTTTCATTATTACACTTAAAAAAGAATAGAATTATCCTCTATTCTTTTAAATCATAATGAAAGAAAGTAACTAAATTACTATTAAACTGCCTCCCCCCAAGTAACATATTGTAAACATAATTTCCTCATATTTTTTACCTTCTTTCTTATCTAACTTGGTCTCCTGTTATTCTAAGTTTTCCTTTCCAAACCTGACCTCCAAAGTCACCATCTACTTCTATTGTAGGCCATACTCTTAAGTTATAATTATGACTTTCTTTACTATCTAAAGTACCTTGATCTAATATTCTAGAGCCATCTGTACCTAATGTTTCTAAATATTCTGCAGTACCTACAACATTATCTTTATCAAAACTATATTTTAAATACTTATCATCAAGTTTTACATCAGGAGCATCTATCTCTACATTATCTAAATAAATAACATAATCAACTGCTGCCGTACCAGTATTAGATAAAGTAAAATCATAACCATCTAAAGCTAGCCCTTCTGCATCAGTTAAAGGATATGTATCTTCAAGATTAATAGTATCTCCTTCAGTTAATGTTAACTCTAAACTACCTAAAGTTATAACATTTTCAATACCCGTTCTACTAAATCTAAAAGCAGCATATGATAATGCTATTATAACAATAATCAAGACAACTAACAAAATTATCATCATTATCTTATTTCTTTTTTCTTTCATGTTCTCACCTACATTATAAATAAAGTATAACATTATTAGTTATCTCTTTCAAGCTACTTTTATGTTAAACTACTTCTTTTTACAGTCTCTATATCTTTATTATCGACTCTAAAACTAATAGTATTTACATCATAATTTGAAAAAGCTGAATAACTTAAGGTATATAATACTTCTTCTTTAATAGTACTATTACTATCAAATAAAGCACTATTAAAATTAAGTATTAATAAATCTTCATCTACTATCTCTTTATCAATTAACTCAACATTTTCATTTAATATACTTCTTAAGTTATCTTCATAAATATAACTAGTAGTAAGTTCTTCTACTATTATATCAATCTTATCTTTATTAGTATTATTATTTAAATATTTAGTAACTGGTACATAATAGATATCATCATTTATATCTTCTCCATAATATATAACTACTTTAGTAATATTATCTAAAGTATTATAGACATATTCATTATTAATACCTATATCTCTAGTTAAAGGCATAGTTATCTTCTTACTACTATTAGGATATGTTTCTAAAGGATTAGAGTCTACAGTTATATTTACTCTATTTATCTCACTTAATTCAGTTATAGAATAGACAATAGACTCTATTAGTTTATGAGATAACTCTTCATCTATATTTAATAATTCTTTAGAAAAGTCTAAAGTAACTAAATCATCTTCTATAGTAATATTATTTAATTTAGTATTCTTAGGTATAATAGATCTCAATTTATCAGGAAATTTACTATTATTACTAGTAGTTAAGTTATTTATAATATTCTTAATATTACCTTCTAAGGTTTCTTCATCTAATAAAACTTTAGTCTTTACTAAGTTGTTATTCTCATCTAACAAATAAATAGATGAATTAGCAAGATCTGTAACATATTCAAATTCTAAATTAGTTTCAAGTGTTTTTTCTGTTAAGGGAATTAAATAGATAGTCATAATAATAAATAGACTCATAGTAGTAATAAATATCTTTCTTAAAGCTTTCTTTCGAATCATAAAATCACCTAATAAATTATATAAAAAAAAGTACTGCTTTAGTACTTTTTATAAGCTAATTTCATTTAATTTTAATAGTTCTATAACAGCATTCGCTCTTCCTTTAACACCAAGCTTCTGCATGACATTAGAAATATGATTTCTAACTGTTTTTTCACTAATTTTTAAAGACGATGCAATCTCTTTAGTAGAAAGACCACTTACTAAAAGAGTAAAAACTTCTTTTTCTCTTGTTGTTAATATCCCTCTCATAATTATCCCCTTTCCTAATTCTTGACGTACTCAATAGTAGTTTATGAGAAAAGGAATATTTGTTGTAGATAAAAGAACTAGTTACCTTCGAATTTAACTGTTATAGTTTTCTTAGTATCATACTCAGCTTGTATAGTTCTCATGATGTTATTTGCAAGGGTTACATCATGTTTTTTCTTAGCAGCGACTACTGTTATTGTATTATTATCTATTTTAACGAAACTATCAAGTTTATGTTTTTCTTTAATTAGTTTTTCTAACTTCTCTTCTTCTCCTTCTATTACTGATAGATATTTTAATTGTTCATAAGCATTATTTTTCTCATCAGTAGTAGCATCTTCTTTAGTCATTGTTGTCTTTAATTCTTCTTTTTCTTTATCACGTTCTTCATCTAGACTTACTCTTAAAGCAGTTAGACTATCCGCTTCATCTACTTCACTAATAGTATTTTCATCATCTGTTCTTGTATCTTCTTTCTTTGTTTCTTCTTCTGTTTTAGTAGAAGAACTTGCAATAAGTAAGTCATTAGGCATAGTTATATAGTAAACACTAAGGACTAAGATAAGACTAAAAA
>CALVIS010000023.1 GCA_944331805.1 uncultured Bacilli bacterium | reverse complement strand
TATATTTGAAATTTCAACAGCAAAAATAACATCGCTTCGGGAAGATACCCCGTAGCTTGCTGCGGGGAGTATTCATTATAAAAAAGTAGTTAATTAGACAATTAAAAAATATAGAAAGTTTTCTTGAAGAATTTTATTTTCAACTAACGGATTTATAATGGAAAATTTTGAGGTCACAGTCTGTGACCTCAAATGATATTGAAAATACAACATTACATTTAATTTTTTAGTCGAAATTTTCGGCCAAAAAATTGATAAAGATAATGTTTAATGCTATATTATTAACTATGAAAGGAGATTCTTTATGTATTTAGAAGAAATTACTTATTATAAGAATATGTGTTGCCCTCAGTTTACACCTATCAATTTTCTACTTGATAAAGCATGCGAAGGTTCTTCTGATGATTTTAAAGCTGTAATGTTATCAGAGTTACCTGCAATTTTCAAAAAGTATAATATTACTTTATGTAAGAATGATTTAATTTTATTTTTGAATCCTGATGATAATATTGCAACGCGCTATGAGTTAGGATGTGTTATTGAAGGAATTGATAGTGATGATGAAGAGGAAAGAAGAGATGCCTTATTAACTAAAGATTTTATAGATTTTTATGAAAAAATAAAATACATTAATTTTTATGAGAATCAAAATATTATAGATAAAGCTATTAATGAAAGATATGGATATTACTATAATAAGTATGATAGTAATAGATTTGAAAAGTTTAAACAATATTTAAATAATAATATTCCAAAGAGTGGTTTCTTTAATGTAGAGCCATTAACAGATAAAGATATAGAAATGTGTAAAATGAATTGGTTAGACTATAAAGAACAAAAATTTAGAGATTATTTTTATGATGTTAAAACATATTATCACGATGCCCCTGTAAAGATATTGAGTGAAAGATTTTATAGAGTATATAACATTTTAAAAGATAAGTATGATGAAATAGAATTTAGTCATGTATCTTTAGATAAAGGAAATTATTCTATTAAAGAAAGAGTATCATCACTTTATTTAAATGATATTATTTATGAAAAAAGTCCTAATCGTTTCTATAAAGACTATATACCATCTGTTAGGTTTAAAGATAAAGTTTATGATAATTATCCAGAACAGTTTAGAAAATCATTTTCAAAAGATAGATGGGAAGAATATAAAAAACAAATAACAAAAGATTACTTTAAGCATAAGAAAATGTGGTTTAGTCCTAGTGATAAAATAGGTGATATTATAGATGTTTTAGAAGCAGAAAGAGTATTATTAGAACAAAATGGTTATAAAGATGCCGTTACTTTGTTACCAGTGTTATTTCAAGATTATTTTAGATTCTCTTTAAAATACGAAGAAGAGATAGAATACTTTAAAAATAGTTTTAAAGATAATTTTAATAAGACTCTAGCGATAGAAAATATGATTAATTATTATGGGATAGAGAATATTCCAAATGAGTTAATAACTTATCTTACAAGTGATGATTATATAGAACATAATACTATTAAGAAAGTTAAAGTCTATAAGTAATTAAACACTATTTGTATTTTTTTGAATATTATGTTAATCTATAACCTGTGAAAAGAGGTATTATATGATTAAATATTATTATGCAAGAATGACAGACAGAAATTTATATATAGATGATATTAATCTTTTAGAATATCTTAATAAATATTTTCCTAATGTTTATACATATTATCAAGATATAGTTAAGGAAAATAATATAGTTAATTTTAAGAGATATAAAGAATCTAGAATATCTTTTAATAGAAAAGTTAAAGAAGAGGGATTATCACCTTATTTATTATTAAAAAAAGAAAAAGGTGAATTAAGGGAACTTAATACTAACACACCTTTAGTAACTTCTAATATTAATAAACCTAAGTTAAAAGAATTAACTAGGGAAGAGTTAGATACTTTATATACAGATGATTATATAAAAAGAACTAATAAGTATATTTATTATCCCTCAGTCTTAGATAATAACCCTATCTTTGATTTAGATTATAAAGAAGAAGAGAAATTTAAAATAATAAAAAAAACAAACTAGGCTTTTTTACTTAGTTTGTTTTTAAATAAATTAAAGATAAATCTTACAACTGGTCCTGCATAAAATAATTGAAAGAACATAGCCATAGGAAAACTTAAGACCATAGATTGTAACCAACTAGATATAAAGATATCAAGACTAGGTTTATTTATAAGAATAGTGGCAACTAAACTCATAATAGGACACATAAAAGTAACTATTACAATAGATATACCATAACTTATAAGAATACTAGGCGTTTTCTTAGGGTCGAGTGCTTTGAAAGTTAATTTATGAGCGATTTTACCTATTAAGAAAAACTCTAAAATAATAGCGATAGGCCACATGTATATTAATTCATTAAAAGCTTCTATAAATACAAAGTTATTTAATCCTCCCGTATGAATAGAAATATTATAACAAATCATAACATAGACCATAACAAAAGCCATTATTAAAGTATAAATAAAATCTTGTAATTTAGTCTCAGGCATAGTTAACCTCCCTTCTTGCAATATAAAAACAGCACTGTCTAAAATGTGTTGTTCGTTATCATCTTTAAAGATGTTTCGTTTCCAATATAACCATCAAACCTGTTTCCTTAAAGATTTTAGCATAAAATTAAAAAATATGTAAGAAAAAGTTTATTTTTGTAGTATTTTTTCTAAAATTATAGTATATTTTAGGTAAGGAGGAAGTATTATGACACTTTTTTGGTTAGTATTATTTGTTATTTTATCATTGTTTGAACTTGCAACTGTAAACTTAGTATCTATTTGGTTTGCGATAGGAGCGATTATTACAACATTTGTATCTCTTGCTACTGATAATTTAATGATACATCTAGCGGTATTTACAATTAGTTCTATTCTTTTATTACTTTTAACAAAACCATTCGTTAAGAAAATAAGAAAAAGAGATGTAGTTCCTACTAACTTAGATAGAGTTATAGGTAAAGTAGGAGTAGTTACAGAAAAGATAGAAAAAGACGGAATTGGTGAAGTTAAAGTTCTAGGTAAGAAGTGGAGTGCATATAGTGATAAAGAAATAAAAGAAAATAGTAAAGTAAAAGTATTATCTATTAATGGAGTAAAACTTAAAGTAGAAGAAATTAAGGAGAGTGATTAATATGTTTTGGATTATATTAATAGTAATTATAGTTATTTTAATATTAGGAGTAAAAGTTATTCCTCAGTCACAAGCGAAAGTAGTAGAACGTCTTGGTACTTATTATAAGACTCTTGGTACAGGACCTCATTATGTAGTACCATTTATTGATAGGGTAGCATCTACTGTATCATTAAAGGAAATAGTTAAAGACTTTGCACCACAACCAGTTATTACTAAAGATAATGTTACGATGCAAATAGATACAGTTGTTTATTTTCAAATAACTGATCCTAAACTTTATACTTATGGGGTAGAAAATCCTATTAATGCCATTGAAAACTTAACGGCGACAACACTACGTAATATTATAGGTGAGTTAGAACTTGACCAAACTTTGACATCAAGAGATATTATTAATTCTAAAATGAGATCAATTCTAGATGAAGCGACTGATCCTTGGGGTATTAAAGTAAATAGAGTCGAAGTTAAAAATATTATCCCTCCTCGTGATATTCAAGATGCTATGGAAAAACAAATGAGGGCAGAACGTGAAAGACGTGAGAAGATATTACAAGCAGAAGGAGAGAAAAAGGCGGCAGTTCTAATCGCTGAAGGAGAAAAAGAAAGTACAGTCTTAAGAGCAGAAGCACAGAAGGAAGCAGCGATTAAAAAAGCCGAAGGTGAAGCAGAAGCAATTATTAAAATTAAGAATGCAGAAGCTGAAGGTATTAGATTATTAAAAGAAGCTAAAGCAGATGCTTCAGTCTTAAAATTAAAGAGTTATGATGCCATGGTTCAAGTTGCAAATGGTCAGTCTACTAAAATAATCGTTCCTAGTGAATTGCAAAACTTAGTAACAGCAGGAACAGTCTTAAGTGAAACATTTAAAGAAGGAAAGAAGTAATTGATATTTCTTTCTTTTTTTGGTATAATATGCCTCTAGAGAAAGGGGTATTACAATGATAGATTTAACTAGCGATAAAATTAGAACTGATGTTGTTAAAAATAAGCTATCTTTTATTGAAAAATTATATTTGACTAAAACTAATTATGCTAATTCCTTAGGTTGTAAATATTTAATGAAATTAAGTGATGGTTATTACTATGTAAAAAAAGTAGATGAGTTAGAACTTTGTAATGAAATTATAGGTAGATATTTATGTGCTAAAGTTGGTCTTGAAACCACTGACTTAGAGTTATTATTAGATAAAAATGTAATTAAAATTGCTACTCTTAATTATAGAAAACAAAATTTAGAATATAATAATCCAACTGATGATGAGATTTTAGCTTTTAGTAATCAATATAATGTTAGTAAATTAAAATTACTACCTGAAGAGATAATTGATAAAAATATTATTCATCTAACTCCAGTTATTGATTTTGCAAGAAGTTTTGGTGTTGTCTCTTTTAATTTTTATTATAATCCTTATATTAGTATACCTAAAAATGTAGAGAATATTGATAGATTTTTAAACGATTTTCCAGATGCTTATAAATACTTTTTAGAGATATTTAGTATAGTAACTGAAGAATTAGTAAGTTGTATAGAAGCAACTTATCCAATAAAAGTAGAGGATGAAATTAAAGAAAATTATGATAGGGTTGTTTCTGAAAATCAAAAAATATTGAAAAAATAGGCAATAGAACTATTTTATAAGCTAGTAATCTGGAATTAAATTATGATATTAATGGCTAAGGAAAAATTATATGATAAACCAAAAAACGATTAAAATAAATTAAATAGCAAATGCTTATTTTATACTTATAACTAATATACTATGTTATTTGATATTAATTGTACTTTGTAAAAAAAATTGTTATAATTTATTTAGAAAGTGAGATGACAATATGGCAAAAAGAAAACAATATGATCTAATTGGTTATGTTTATGATAAATATAATAGATTTAATAATTTTACAGAAGAAGAGATTATTAAAATACCAGGGGTAACTTTTAATTCTTTAGAAGATATAGATAGGTTTACAGCATCTCTTGCTAGTTTTTATGAATTTAGTAATAGTTTAGATGATAAATATCAAAAGAAAACTAACTTTTCAATTAGAATAACTAAAGATAATGAAAAAGTTACTTATAGATCGGTTATTTATAATAATCATGATTTAATTAAAATAATAGATTCTTTAAAAGAAGATACTTTTACTACACCTAGAGGGGTTCGAACTGTTAAAATGTACCTTGGTGATAATAATTTATTTATGGATGCTTTGGCTGAAGTTTTAAAGAAAATAATAAATAGTAAAGTTAATGAAGAAGATAGAGAGTGGTTATTTAGTGTTTTTGGAGAAAAAAGTAGTTATACTAGTTTGATTAATAGATATATTAAGGGTGATCCTTTTGATAGTGAAACCGATAAAATATTATTAGATTTAGAACAAGGTTTTAGAGAGTATGAAGTATTTCGTAAATATCTTACTAATAAAGATAAAGTAAATATTAAATCAGATAAATTAAATAATGAATTAGATAAAACAAGAAATAAATCAACAGTATCTAATGTAAATGTTCTATCATCTAATGTTCCTGTTAAGACTAGTTTAGGTGTAATTGAAGATAAACTAGGTAGTGATATAAGTTATGTTTCTTTAGATGATGAAGAAGATGTTTATGATCCTGATGAGTATTTAATTTTATCTCCCGAAGAGTTAGAACAAATGACTGCAGGTCCTGGTAATACATTTAAAGGGCAAAATCCAAAATATAGTGCAGGTACTGGGAGAAGACGTTAATGCTTAATGAATATTTAGAATATCTAGAATATGAAAGACATTATTCTAAATATACTATAGATAATTATGAAAGAGATATAGAAGAGTTCTTAGATTATTTAGATAAAGAAGGACTTAATTACTTAAAACTAGAATATAGTGATATAAGGATTTATTTAATGTATCTAAAGGATGGAAAACATGAGAAGTCTACTTCTATTAGTAGAAAACTTAGTGCTCTTAGAAGTTATTATAAATATCTTTGTAGTAATAATAAAGTTAAGACTAATTTATTTAATTTAATATCATCTCCTAAGAAAGAACAGAAACTACCTAGATACTTTGAATATAATGAACTAGAAGAGTTATTTAGTGTTCCAGACTTAAAGACTCCTTTAGGACAAAGAGATAGATTAGTATTAGAGATTATGTATGCGACAGGGATAAGAGTAGGGGAGTTAGTTAAGATTAGATTAAAAGATATTAATAGAAGTGAGAGAACTATTTTTATTTGTGGTAAAGGGAGTAAAGAGAGAATTGTTAATTATGGAGAATATGCTAGTGATATTTTAGATTTATATTTAAATAATGGCTATAAAGAATTAAATAAGTTTAATAATGATTATCTAGTTCTTAATAATCAAGGAAGAGTAATAACAGAGCGAGGTATTAGATATATACTTACTAATTTAATTAAGAAAACATCTTTACATAAAAATATATCTCCTCATATGTTAAGACATTCTTTTGCAACGCATCTTTTAAATGAAGGGTGTGATATCTTATCAGTTAAAGAATTATTAGGACATGAGAGTATTTCATCGACTCAGATATATACTCATATTACTAATGATAGATTAAAAGAAGTTTATTTACATAGTTTTCCAAGAAATAATTTAAAGAAATAGTTTTATATATAGTCATAATATTCACTTTTATTTGTGTTTATGACTTTTTTTTCTACTTTTTTCTTTAATTTTCTTTTAGAAATGCTATAATATTATTAGTTTGGTAGGAAAGGTGTGATATCTTTATGGACTTTACCTTTAATAGTAAAGAAGAATTATATCAGATGATAGAACCAGCTTTAGATGCTAAGAAGAGTGAATTAGATAGATTGGGGTATCGTCATATACATAAAAATGATGTTTGGAACTATCTAATACTAACTAAGTGGTCTAAAGCTCATAACTTAGAACTTAGTGATATAGTTAGTGATATCTTAAATTGTGATAATAAACTATTAAATAAATATCTTAAAGATAATCTTGCCAAAAGAGAAAATATAGAAATTATTTAGAAACATAATCGGAGGTATGTCATGAAGAAAGATAGGAAAATTAAAGAAAAAAAGATAAAAAAAGAAAGAGGTCATATGGCTAAAGAGAAGAAAAGTCTGTTGTTAAAGACAGGATTACTTATTGTAATCGCTGCAATAGTATGCTTTTTAATAGTACCACTTTTTAAGTCATTAAACTTTGGGCTTGATTTGCAAGGAGGATTTGAAATCCTTTATGAAGTTAGTCCTATTGATGGAAGTAAGATGACTAAAGATAAGTTAAATGCAACTTATAAGAGTATGCTTAAACGTATTGATACTTTAGGAGTTAGTGAACCTGAAATAACTTTAGAAGGTAATGATAAGATTAGAGTTAAACTTGCAGGTGTTACTAATAAAGATGAAGCTAGAGAGACTTTATCTACTGTTGCAACTTTAACTTTTAGAGATAGTGAAGATAATTTGCTTATGTCTAGTGATGTTTTGGAGGCAGGGGGTGCTAGACTTACTACTGATGCTAATGGTAGACCTGCGGTTAGTTTAGCAGTTAAAGATAAAGATACTTTCTATAAAGTAACTAATGCTGTTAAAGATTATGATAATAATGTAATAGTTATTTGGTTAGATTATAATGAAATGACTGATTCTTATGCTAGTGAAGGAAGTATGTGTGGAACAAGTGAGAGTAATTGTATAAGTGCGGCTACTGTTAGTGAAGGCTTTGCTAGTGATGTTATTATTCAAGGTAACTTTAGTGAGGAGGAAGCTAGTAATTTAGTTGATTTAATCAATTCAGGAAGCCTTCCTGCTAAACTTACAGAAATATCTAGTAAGACAGTAGGTGCTAGCTTTGGAGATGCAACCCTTACTATGACAATGTATGCAGGTATTGCAGGTGTTCTTGCTATTATCATATTACTTATTGGTATTTATAATTTTGCCGGTATTATATCTGCTGTGTCAGTACTTCTATATACCTTATTTGTATTTGCAGCATTCTGGTTGATAGGTGGAGTTTTAACACTTCCTGGTATTGCGGCATTAATCCTTGGTATAGGTATGGCAGTTGATGCTAATGTCTTAACATATTCCCGTATTAAAGAAGAACTACTTAAAGGCAGAAGTTTAGAGACAGCTTTTAAAAATGGTAGTAAAGCAAGTTTTGGAACAATACTTGATGCTAATCTTACAACTCTATTAGTTGCAATTATCATGTTTTATTTAGGAGAATCTAGTGTTAAAGGATTTGCAACTATGTTAATCATTAATATTATTGTAACGATGGTTACAATGGTCTTTATTACAAGAGTTTTAATGAAGATGTTTGTTAAGACTAAATACTTTGATAATAAATTAAATTTCTTTATTGGTGTACATGAAGAGAATATCAATAAAGAAGATAAGAAAACTAATTATAACTATCTAGGACTTAGTAAATTCTTTGCTGCCTTTAGTTTAGTAGTAATACTTGCCTCAGTAGTTATGTTTGCTGTTAAAGGAATGAATCTTGGTATTGATTTCCAAGCAGGTAGTGATATAACCCTTGCAACAACTGAAGTTAGTGAAAAAGATTTAAGAAGTGATTTAAAAGAGTTAAAACTTGATGAAGTAAGTATTGATATTACTAGTAGTGAAACTGATATTAGAGTAAGTGATGAGTTAAAAGAAGATGAAATAGATGAAGTAGAGAGTTATTTCCTTGAAAAATATAATGCTAGTGTCGATATTGGTGTTGTTTCTAATGTCGTTAAACAAGACTTAATTAAAAATGCCATATTCTCAATAGTTATCTCTTTAATAGGAATAATCCTTTATATTACCTTTAGATTTAAATTTAGTTATGGTATTTCATCAGTTATTTGTTTAGTACATGATGCCTTAATGATGGTTGCAAGTGTTATCCTTTTAAGAGTAGAAGTAAATTCAATGTTTATTGCAGCAGTACTTGCAATTATAGGATATTCAATCAATAATACAATAGTTGTTTTTGATAGAGTAAGAGAAAATCTAAAGAAGAAAGATAAAGATAATTTGAGTAAAGAAGAACTTAAAGATGTAGTTAATATAAGTATTAAAGAGACTATGGCTAGAAGTATTTATACATCACTAACTACATTACTTCCAGTAATTGCCTTACTAGTTATGGGTAGTAGAGAAATATTAACCTTTAATGTAGCGATGATCGTTGGATTAATTGCAGGTACTTATTCATCATTATTACTAGCAGGATGGCTTTATGTGTTCTTTGCAAGTAAAAGAAAAAATAATAATAAAAAGAAAAGAGTAGTTAAAGAAGTGAGTGAGAAAACTATTAAAGGTATAAATGATTAAAGTTAAGTAAAGGGGTGTAAGACGTGAAAAAAGATACTATTACAATAGATGATTTAATGGATAAAGTAGACTCTTATATAAAAGACCCTAAAGAGCGAGAGAAGATACTTGATGCTTATTACTATGCTAAAGAAAAACATGCTGGACAGTATCGTAAGAGTGGGGAGGAATATATTATTCATCCCCTTAATGTTGCGATGATACTTACTTCAATTTATTCTGATAGTGAGTGTTTAGTAGCAGCCCTTTTACATGATGTAATAGAAGACTGTGATGTAGATATAGATGAATTTAAAGAAAAGTTTGGTCTTACTGTCTATAAATTAGTAGATGGTGTTACTAAGTTAGGTAGACTTCACTTTTCTACTGATAATGAATACTTAGTAGAATATTATAAAAAGATAATTGTTGGAATGAGTGAAGATGTTAGAGTTATTATTGTTAAACTTGCAGATAGACTTCATAATATGAGAACGTTGTGGGCAACACCAGTTGAAAAACAGAAGAAGAAGTCTAAAGAAGTTCTTGAAATATTTGCACCTCTTGCTCATCACCTTGGTATTCATAAAATAAAAAGTGAACTTGAAGACTTATCTCTTCGTTACTTAAAGCCAACAGTATTTTATGATATTGCTGATAAACTTAATAAAACAAAAGCAGAGCGGGATACAACTGTTTATGAGATGCAAGAAGAAGTAACAGAACTACTTAATGAACATCATATACCTCATCAGATAAAGGGACGTGCTAAGAGTATTTATAGTATCTATAATAAACTAGACAAAGGTAAGAAATTTAGTGATATCTATGATTTACTGGCTTTACGTGTTTTAGTAGATACAGAACAAGACTGTTATCTTGCTCTTGGTCTAATTCATTCTAAGTTTAGACCACTACCAAAACGCTTTAAAGACTATATCGCTATGCCTAAACCTAATATGTACCAGTCACTACATACAACAGTTTTTGGTATTGATGGCTATCTATTTGAAATTCAAATTAGAACTTATGAAATGGATGAAGTTGCCGAAAATGGTATTGCCTCACACTGGGCTTATAAAGAAAATGGTGGTAGTAATAAAACTGCAAATCTTCAGTCACTAACTACCCAAAAGCTTCAATTCTTTAAAGAGATAATGGAGTTAGAAAACGATAAGATGAGTAGTGAAGACTTTGTAAGTTCCGTTAAAGATGAAGTTTTAAATAATAATATTTATGTCTTTACTCCTAAAGGAGATGTTATAGAACTACCTAGAGGTGCAACTCCTTTAGACTTTGCTTATAAAGTACATAGTAAAGTAGGGGAAACTACAGTTGGAGCGATAGTTAATGGTAATATTGTTCCTTTGGATTATGAGTTAAAGAGTAATGATATTATTAAAATAAATACTAATAAGAGTGCTCATCCATCAAAAGAGTGGCTAAATATTGTTAAAACTACAGGAGCTCGTAATAAGATTAAGAGTTATTTTAGTAAAAATGAGAAAGAAGTTTTAGTAGAACGAGGTAAAGAATTCTTAGAAAAAGAGTTAAGGAAAAGAAAAATACCTCTTAATGAGTTTTATAGTGATGAGAAGATTAAAGAAGTCTATAAAACTCTAAAAATAGATAATCTTTATGACTTATACTATGATATAGGTAGTGGTAAACATACTCCTAATAATGTTATTAATATAAACTATGAGAAAAAAGAAGAAGATAAACCTAAACTACTTAAAAACATTGTCAAAATAAATGATAGTGCTTCTGACATAATAGTTGATGGAATAGACAAAATAAAAGTAAGTATTGCATCTTGTTGTAAACCAGTTCATGGTGATGATATCGTTGGCTATATTACAAGAGGTAATGGTATTACTATTCATAGAAGTACTTGTCGTAATCTTGCAAGTATGGATGATAGATGTATTAAAGTAAGTTGGGATTCCACACCTACTAATAAATACTATAGTGACTTAATTATTAGAACAGATACCCTAGATAATAAATTAGTTGATATTACTAGTACTGTTAGTAAAGATAATGCTTCTATTACTAGTATTAAGACAGTAAATAGAGATGAATATGCTACTTATGAGATGGAAGTAGTAGTTAGAGATTTAGAACATTTAAATAAATTAATACTAGATTTAAATAATTTACCATATATTACAAGTGTAGAAAGGTTGATATCATGAGAGTCTTAGTACAAAGATGTAGTAATGCTAAATGTGTTGTTAAAGGTAAGAATATTAGTGAAATAGATGATGGTTTAATGTTACTTGTTGGTTTTACTGATACTGATAATAAAGATACTATTTTAAAAATGGTTAATAAGGTTATTAATCTTAGAATATTTCCTGATAGCAATGGTGTGATGAACTTATCTATCTTAGATACTAAAGGCTCTATTTTATCAATATCTCAGTTTACTTTATATGCTGATACTTCTAAAGGTAATAGACCTAGTTATATTAAAGCGATGGGTGGAGAGAAAGCAAAGTTACTTTATGAATACTTTAATAAAGTGTTAAGTAGTTATGTTCCTACAAAGAGTGGAGTGTTTGGGGCAGATATGGAGATTAGTCTAACTAATATGGGACCTACTACAATTATGTTGGAGAGATAATTATGTATAAAAATAGAATAAATTATAAATTATTAAACTTTTTAATCCTTATGGGACTTTTATATATTATTGTTACTAATATAGGTACTTGGTTTAATATTTTTGCATCTATTATTAGTATTTGTATGCCATTTATTATTGCTTTTGCTATTTCTTATGCTCTTAATCCCATAGTAAGAAAACTAGTAGAAAAAGGTGTTAGAAAATCTCTTGCTGTTACAATTGTCGTTATTGCTGTTACTGCCATTATTATCGCTTTATTAGTTATAACTCTACCACTTCTATATAATCAACTTGTTATGTTTGCCACTAACTTTGGTAAAGTAATAGAAGATGTAGGTGATAAATTTAATATAAATCTAGACTTTATCTCAAATAGTAGTGAAGGTTATTTAAACGATATAATTAATAGTTTAGGAAATTTCTTGAAAGATGGTTCAATTGATATAGTTGGTAAAACAGCTTCTTTCTTAGGCAAGGTAGTGATTTGTTATGTTGTTTCAATCTATTTCCTTGCTTATATGGATAAGATAAGAGAGGTTGTATCAAACTTCTTAAAACAAGCGAAATATAAGTATTATCGTTATGTTAAAGCTCTAGATACTGAACTTAGTAACTATTTAAAAGGACTCTTAACCTTTATGGTTATTCAGTTCTTTGAGTATTCTATAGTCTTTTTAATAGTAGGACATCCTAACTGGTTCTTATTTGGAGTTTTGGCTTCTCTTACTACCGTTATTCCTTATTTTGGAGGACTTATTACTAACTTACTTGCCCTTTTAACAGCATCAGTCATAAGTCCATCATTATTTATTGCCACTTTAGTTATCTGTTTAATATTCCCACAACTTGATGGTTATGTAATTTCCCCTAGAGTCTATGGTAAGACAAATAATGTAAACCCATTAATTACTATTATGATGGTATCAATTGGTGGTACAGTAGGTGGCCCTCTTGGTATAATTATCGCTTTACCAGTATATATTTTAATATCAGCAAGTTATAGATTCTTTAAAAATGATATTAAAAAAGGTGTTAAAAAAGTTAAAGCCGAGATAAGTTAAGTAAGTGTCAAGTAGACCTGTAAACTTGATAAAGTAATAGATTTGTGATAGAATTATATATGCTTATGAAAAGCAAAGAAAAGAAAGCGGGTATTTTATGAGAACTTTTTATCCAAGTGAGGAGTTTAATAATATAATAATGCCAATTGTAAGTAATAGTGAGTATCAAAAGACAAAAGAATGTGTTCATCATGGAATGGATAGATATTCTCATATGATGAGAGTTGCTTACTATTCATATAAAGTAACTAAGTTTTGTCATTTAGATTATAGAAGTACAACAAGAGGAGCCGTTTTACATGATTTCTTTTTAGATGAGTACGATGAGAAGAGAGCTCATATGTTAGTAAATCATCCTAAAATAGCTTTAGAAAACTCAAAGAAGTATTTTGATTTAAATGATTTAGAGCAAGATATAATTAAAGCTCATATGTTTCCTGTAGGTAAGACACTTCCAAGATATTTAGAAAGTTGGATAGTCAATGTTGTTGATGATATCGCTTGTTTATATGAGAGAAGTTATGTCTTAAAGGAAAATATGTCTGTCGCTTGTAGTATGGTTATTTTATTATTCATGGTATTTTTCAAGAGATGGTGAACCTTATGAACATAAAAGAGTTGTTAGATGGTAATGTTAATAATATATCAATAGATGAAGAATTTACTATTCCTAAAGAAGAATATGCTAATACTGATATAATAGATTTAGCGAAAGTTAAAGTAAAAGGTAATCTAACATATCCTGATGTTGATGATTTATTATTAGAAGTAGATTGTTCTTCTACAATGAAATTAAATGATTCTGTTAGTTTAGAACCAGTAAATTATCCTTTTACCTTTAAAATTAGTGAAAATGTATCTGATTTCTTAGAAAAAGATCAATTTACTCTTGATATTATTAGCATTTTATGGGAAAATATAGTACTAGAGATCCCTATTCGCTATAGCGAAGTCACTAATTATGATGAATATAAAGGGGATGGATGGAGAGTTATTAGTGAAGATGAGAAAAAGGTAAATACTAATAATCCCTTTAAAGATTTATTAAAAGAAATAGAGAAGGAGTGATAATGATGTTAAAGTTAGATATTCAAATGTTTGCAGTTCCTTTTAGAAAGGTATCTAAAACAAGAAAAAGAATGAGAAGAAGTCATAACGCAATTGACGTACCAGGAATGGTTAAATGTCCTAACTGTGGGGAAATGATTAAAGCTCATCGTGTTTGTCCTAAATGTGGAAGTTATAAAGGAAAAACAGTTGTTGATATGACAGAGAAAGAAGAGGCTTAATAAAGTCTTTTTTTGTTGTTATTTTTCTTCTTTTGTGATAGTATAAAGAAACAGAAAAGAGGAAGAGTTATGAAAGTAATTAGAGATGAGGATAAAAATAGTAATAAGTATATAATAAAGTTTGATGTAGAAAAAGGAAAACGAGATAAGTATACAGAGGATGAAAGTAATGTAATGATTAAAAGGACTACAGAAGACTATAATAATTTAGTAGTTTATATGGCAGATGGATCTAAACCAAGATATGATAATATAGAGGAGAACAAAGTAAGGTTATTACAGTTAATGACAGAACAACATTTAAGAAATAAAGTGTGTGAAGAAGAATTGGATGATAAATATTGTAAAAATATAGCAAAGTCTGTAGCTTTTTTTATAGGAGCATTAATTGTTGTTGCTGCTATGGTAAATGGCGTTTCTAATCCTAATCATTTGTTATTTGCAAATGTCATAAGAATAGTTTTCCCTACAATAATTTTAGCGTATAGTAGTATTAAAGCGATAAGCGCTAAGAAGATATATAATAAAATAAAAGAGATGAAAAAGAATGATTACTTACTTGAAAATGAAGAAGTCTTAAATCAAGCAGACCTTAATAATAAGAATATTTTAGAAAATGTTAAAGATAAAGATAAAACAGCAATCGCTAAAATAAAGCAAGAAAAAGATAAAGAAAATGATAATAATTATTTTGATATTAATAGTATTGGTGTTGGTGACTTATCTTTAGATGCTTTAAAAAGAATAAAAGCTAATATAGAAAGAGAAAATTATTTAGGTTTAGTTAGAACTGATGAGGAAACTAAAGGTAATACTGAGTCTAAAGGCAAGCCTTATGTAAAAAAATAAAATTTGTTAGAATTTTGGAAATTGACTTAAAAATAGGGGTCAATTTTTTATTTTCTCTAAGGAAATTTTGAAAATTCATGCTAGTTTATCCCTCCAATTACTATTTTTCGTAAATTGCAATGTATTTTAACTTATGTTAGAGTGTAGGCATCTGCAGATAAATCAATATTGTTGGAGGTAAAAATATTATGAAACAAGAAGAAAATAATGAAAAGAGTGAGAAGAGATTTATTAGTCTTTTAAGTGATACTACATTTAAGCATTTCTTTAAAATAGAAGACTATAAAGAATTCTTTAATACTATAATAAAACCATATACTAATATGGATATTAGTGAGTTTAGATTATATGATACTGAATTTAATAGTGGTAATGAAAAACGTGATTATCGTTTAGATATATTACTTGAAAGTGATAAGTGTGATTTAATTATATTAATAGAGATGAATCAGTTTCCTAGTAAAGAGATAATGTATAGAAATAGATTATTTGTGTATACTGCTCTTTCAAGAAGTCTAAATAGTGGAGAAAAGATAAAGAAGAAAAAAGTTATTCAAATAAACTTTAATAAAGAAAAGCATCCTTATGTCAGTAAAGCCTCTTATTCTGTTATGGATATAAATACACATAAGGAGATAAAGGATTTTAAAATTCACGAAGTGTATCTTGAAAATTACAAGGGAATAAGATATAATGGAGACAATAAAGAAGAAACATATCTATCTTTATTTACTGCTACCTCATATGAAGAGTTAAGAGAAATAGCAGGAGATGATAAGGAGGCGTTGAAGATTGTGGATGAATTAGAAAGACTAGGGCTTGATGATAAATTTGGATTAGCCTATGATAATGAAGTGATGCAGAAAAAAATGATTAATACCGCTCGTAACTGGGGCTATGATGATGGAAAGGCAGATGGTCTTGAAGAGGGTGCTAAGGCAAAAGAAATAGAAATTGCCAAAAATCTTCTTAAAAATGGAGCATCTATTGATTTAGTATCCGAAAGTACAGGTTTAAGTGTAGAAGAATTAGAAGAGTTAAAGAAAGAAGGTTAATAACTTCTTTCTTTAATCCTAAAAATGAGGTGTTGATATGGATTTTAAATTTACTGATAATTCTATTTATGTTGTTCCTAATAGTTTAAAATTAAAACTATTAGATATCTTATCAAAAGATAGTAAAATCTATAATATAACTTTTATTAGTTTAGAAGAATTAGAAAAACATTATTTCTTTGATATAAAAGAAGATGCTTTACTATATTTATTAGATAAGACTAATGAGAATATAGATGTTTTAAGACTTATTTTAAAAAATCTTTATAAAATAGATATTACTAAAGAATATAAAGAGTCTAAATTAAATAATCTTAAGAGTTTATATTATGATTTAAAGAATAATAACTATATAATATTTGATAATGGTTATAAAGAATATTTATTAACTAAAAATATCTTTATTTTAGGTTATAGTATGTTAGAACCTTATGAGAGAGAAATGTTAGATAGTATTAATACTAACTATTTAGATATTAGTAGTGATTTATCTATAGATACTGTCTATAAATATCATTCTATGAAAGATGAAGTAATAGACACTGCTTTAAAGATAAGAGAACTTAATAGTAAAGGTGTTAGTTATAATAAAATCTTTTTAGCAGGTATAGATAATAGTTATAATTATTTACTTAAAACTATTTTTAAGATGTTTGACATACCTCTATACCTTAAATCTACTAATAAATTAACCTCTTTAATAAGGGTTAAAGAGTATCTAAGAGATAAAGATATTAGTCATATTAAAGATATTAATTTAAAGAGTAAGATAATAAAGATAGAGAGTGATTTAAGTTATGCTAAGAATAGTAAGTATTATGATATTTTATTAAAAGATAAATTAGAAAAGACTTCAATAGACAGTATAGAGTTAGTAGAGTCTGTTAAAGTTTTAAATGAAACATTAGATATTCCTTACTTAGTAAGTAATGATGAATACTTGTTTGTCCTTGGCTTTAATCAAAATTATTTACCTAAAATATATAAGGATGAAGAGTACTTAAGTGATAATTTAAAAAATAAATGTAATTTAAATACATCTACTATTAAAAATAAACTAAGTAAAGAAAATCTTGTTAAAGTCTTGGGGACTATTAAAAATCTTACAATATCTTATAAATTAACATCATTAACTGGAGAGTATGCTAAATCTAGTTTATTAAATGAACTTAATTTAAAAGAAGTAGATAGTCTTAATTATAATTATAATTATAATTATAGTAGGGACTTTAATAATTATAGAGTAAGTAGTGTTTTAGATAATTATTATAAATACCATGAAAAAGATGAGGATTTTGACTTTTTAACTTCTAATATAGATACAAGTAAATATACTAGCTTTGACCATAAATTTAAAGGTATTAATAGAGAGGTTACCCCCTATAGTCTATCTTACTCTAGCATTGATGACCTTGCTAAATGTCCTTTTAAATACTATTTAAAATATATCTTAAAGTTAGATAGCTTTGAAGAGAATTTTAGTACGAAAATAGGTAATATCTTTCATAGTGTTTTAAAAGATAGTTATAATGATAATTTCTCTTTTGAGGAATCACTTAATAAAGCTTTAAGGGATAATCCATTAGAGAAAGATGAATCTGTTTTATTTAGAAGATTAGAAAGTGAGTTAGAGAAAATAGTTAATTATAATAAAGAAACGGAAAAAAGAAGTTTTCTTACAGAGTTTTATGGAGAGAAAAGATTAGAAATACCTCTTAGTAATCATGCTACGCTAAAAGGTTTTATTGATAAGATACTTTTTAAAGAATTTCATGATAAAACTTATTATGCTGTATTTGATTATAAGACAGGTAGTGCAACATTAAACTTAGACTATTTAGATGAAGGACTATATTTACAACTACCTTTATATATATACTTAATAAATAAAAGTAATCTTTTTAATAATCCTACCTTTGTTGGTTTCTTTTATCAGTACTTATTAAAAAACTACAAAGATAAAGAGGAACAACTTAAAAATCTAAAATTAGTAGGATATACTACTGATGATAAAGTAATTCTTTCCTACTTAGATGAAGATTATGAGACTGATTCCTTTGTTAAAGGGTTAAGTGTTAAAAAAGATGGAGAGTTATCTAGTAGAAGTAAGGTATTATCAGATAGTGAAGTAGAAGATATAATGGACTCTATCGATAAAGCTTTAGATAAGGCTCTTAATATAATAGATAATAATGCCTTTGATATCGCTCCTAAAATAATTAATAATAAAAATATTTCTTGTGAGTTTTGCCCTTTTAAAGAAGTATGTTTTGTAAGTGCTAGTGACTATATATATCTTTCAAAGAAAGAGGGTGATGATAATGCCTAAATTTACTGAAGATCAACAAAAAGCGATAGATTTAGAAGGTTCTAACATTTTAGTTAGTGCAGGAGCAGGTAGTGGTAAGACTGCTGTTTTAACAGAAAGAGTGTTAAGAAAAATAAAGGAAGGTACGCATATAAATGAACTCTTAATCTTAACATTTACTAATAAAGCTGCCCTTGAAATGAAAGAAAGGGTTAGGAAAAAACTTAAAGAAAATGAAATATTTGATGAGTTGGATTTACTTGATAGTAGTTATATCACCACTTTTGATGCTTATTCCCTTGCTTTAGTTAAAAAATATGCTGATACTATTCACTTATCGAATAACATAACAATTGCCGAATCTAGTGTCTTAGATCTTGCTAAAAAAGAAATATTAGATGAGATATTTTTAGATTATTATGATAGATGTCCTAAAGACTTTCTTAATTTAATTACTAAATTTTGTCTTAAAGATGATAAAACTATTAAGAAAAGAATTCTTGAACTTGATAGTACCTTAGACTTAAAATTAGATAAAGATGATTTTATTGATACTTATATTTCTAAATACTATAGTAATGATGTAATAGATAATAATATTAAAGAATATTTAGAATTACTTAAGACAAAAAAAGAAGAGATAATGGACCTTTACAATGAAGTTAGATCTCTTACATCTAGTAAGTATTTAGGACAACTAGAAGAGATGTTTTTGCCTTTTATAAATGCAACTACTTATGAAGAGTTAAAAAGAACAATATTTACATCTTTACCAAGAGCAAGAACAGGAGTAGATAGTGATTCTAAAGAGACAAGAGATAATTTAACAGCATTACTAAAAGAATTTAAAGACTTAGTTATATATGAAAGTATAGATGATATTAAAAATAGTATTATTAAGACTAAAGAATATATTTCCGTAATATTAGAACTAGTTAAAGAATTAGATAGAAGATTTACTTTGTATAAGAAAGAAAACAATTATTATACCTTTATGGATATAGAGAAACTTGCCATTAGTCTTGTTCGTGATAATTTAGAGATTAGAGAAGAAGTTAAGAATGGTTTTAAAGAAATATTAATTGATGAGTATCAAGATACTAATGATATCCAAGAGACCTTTATTAGTTATATCAGTAAAGATAATGTCTATATGGTAGGAGATATTAAACAGTCTATTTATCGCTTTCGTAATGCTAATCCATCTATTTTTAAAGATAAGTATGATAACTATAAAAAAGGAGTAGGGGGTAGAGTAATAGATCTTGCTAAGAACTTTAGAAGTAGAAGAGAAGTCTTAGACGATATAAATCTATTCTTTTCTCATATTATGGATGATTATTTAGGAGAAGCAGATTATAATAATGGTCATGCTATGGTCTTTGGTAATATGACTTATGAGACTAGTGCCAAAACTACTAATAATAACTACTTAGAGATTTATACTTATGATGCTAAAGATAAGGAGTATAGTAAACTAGAAAAAGAAGCTTTTATTATTGCAAATGACATTAAAGAAAAAGTTAATAGTAAGTACTTAGTCTATGATAAAGATGAAGATACTTTAAGAAAAATAGAATATCGTGACTTTGTAATTCTTTTAGATAGAGCGACCGATTTTACTACTTATAAACAAGTATTTGAATATTTAGGATTACCTATTACTTTATATGAAGATGAAAAGACTAGTGGTAGTACTGATTTATATCTATTAAAAAACTTCTTTATTATGGCTAAATCTATAATTACTAATACTTTTGATACTAAGTTTAAACTAAGCTTTACCTCTATCGCTCGTAGTTTTCTATTTTCTTATACAGATGATGAAATCTATCAGTATTTAGTTAATAATACATATAAAGATTCTAGTGCCTTTAAACTATTTAAAGAAGTATTAGAAAATATTGATGAGTTAACTCCTGTTATTTATTTAGAAAATGTCTTAGATAAATTAAACTATATAGATAAACTTACTCTAATAGGTAATGTTGAGATTAATTCTAGTAGAATGGAATACTTTTATAACTTAATAACAAATCTTGAAAATAGTAATTTTACTATTCTTGATGTTTGTGATTACTTAGAGAAAATTAATAATGAGAAGTTAGAGATAAAACTTGCTATTAGTAAAGAAGATAGTAATAGTGTTAAGATTATGACTATTCATAAATCTAAAGGACTAGAATATCCTATCTGTTACTTTGCAGGATTTTATAAAGACTTTAATAAAGATGAGTATAAGAGTAATGTTTTATTTGATGAAGATTATGGTATCATTATAGATGAAGTAGATACTAATAATAAACTAATTACTAAAACTCTTTCTTTAGAGAAGTTAAAACAAAAAGATATTAGTGAGAAGATTAGACTTTTATATGTGGCTTTAACTCGGGCCAGAGAGAAAATGATAATAGTTATGCCTAATATCGAAAATGATAAAGAAATAGGTAGTGTTGTTAGTACTTATGATAGACTTAACTATACTAACTTTGCTAAGATGGTTATTAGTGTAGCATCCCTATTTAAAGATAAGACTAAAGAAATAACTGATATTAAAGATATATCTAAAGCCTATTTAGAGGTTAAGAAAGTAGACTCTAAAATAAATAATAATATTAAAGAATTAGAGATTATTCCTTCTATTTATGATAATAGGGTTTTAGAGAAAGAAACATATCATAAAGAAAGTGATGATATTAAAACAGAAGAAGAAATAAAACTACTAGAGATAGGAAGGAATGTTCATACTTTGTTTGAAAGAATTGACTTTATTAATAATAAGTTACCTTATATAGAAGATAACTATTATAAAGATAAACTTACTAAGTTTCTTAATAGTAGTTTTATGAGGCAATATAAAGATTATAAAAAATATCAAGAATATGAATTTATTTGGGAAAATAGTAATAAAACTTATCATGGTAAAATAGACTTATTATTAGTAGGGGATAAGGAATCTATAATAATAGATTATAAGCTTAAAAATACTAAAGATAAAGCCTATGTAGACCAGTTAAATGGCTATAAGGAAGTAATTAGTAATAAATTAAATCTTCCTACTAGTTGTTATTTATATTCGATAATAGATGAAATTTTTGAGAAAATTTGACAAAAAGCTAATTTTGTAGTATAATACAAGCAACTTCAAGATATGGGGGTTTTAATAAAGGGGGTTTTACATATGGAGAAGTCATTTATATTTGAATATTTAGATGAGAATGATTTTAGAAAAAGAGAACGTTCTGTAAGAAAATATAATATGTTAGCTTATAAGAAATTAACATTTGAATATTATCCAGAATTAAGAAAAGGTCATTTTTTAGGTGAAAAGGTTAGTGAAGATAAAAAGTCAGGTACTATTAACTATGAACTTAAATTACCAACAGATGAGTTATTTGCTAAAGTACATGGAGAGATTAGAGTTCATTATACAGTGTATCCTGATAAACGTGTTATCCTACTAACTAATATTACTCCAGAAGGTATTTTAAATGAAGGTCATATGGCTGAATTATCTACTTATAAAGGAGTAATGATATCTAAATCTCACCCTGAAAAAGATATGTTTAAAATCAACTTATTAAATATGCTAAACAAATAGTCATGAAAGTATGGCTATTTTTTTTGCAAAAACTCTTGCAGAACTTTAGAATTTATGCTAATATTAAATAGCAGTGATTATTATGGACCCTTAGCTCAGTTGGTTAGAG
>CALVIS010000022.1 GCA_944331805.1 uncultured Bacilli bacterium | reverse complement strand
ATCCTATTTTTTCCAATTTGTTAATTTAATTTTGAAATTTCTCTAAGGTTTAACATTAAATAAATTAAAGATTAACATCTACATTTCCTCTATAATAATAACTTGTTCCATCTTCATCTTCCATACTATATAAGCCATTTGTTACATATTCTGGATGATTCTCTGTTGTCATTTCATAAGGGTCAGTAATTATATCTCCATTACTAGCATAATTAAACATATTAGTCTTCTCTTCTTGCAATTCATTATCTTCTAATATTTGTTGTGTAGTTAGAGGTACATACTTATCTCCTGCTTTTCCATAAACATTTATTTGAACTGTAAATTGTAAGTTACCTCCATCTCCTTGAGGATTATATCCTTCATCAACATACATTCTAAGTCTATAGTTATTACTCTCACTAGAGTTCATACTACTTGTATATAAACTCATCTCTCCTGATGGACGACCTGTATATGTATTTTCACTTGTCTCCTCATTATATGTCTCAGGTGTCATTAAACCTTCTTCAGAATCCCCATTTAACTTAGTTAAATATAACTTTATATTAGAACCATCTATCTTTTTACCATCTTCTGCTACTGTTATATCTTTAGCACTTATCTCATAGTTGATATTTACATCTCCTGTTATTTCACTACTTATACTAAAATCAAAGTACTCTCCAGGATTTAATCTTACCATACCTGTTTTATCTGTTGTTGGTAAGGCTCCTGTTAAAGAAATAGTATTACTTGTCTCTTCATAAGTCATGGTTATCGCACCTGTTGTTATACTATTTATACTACCTGTTCTGCTATAGTTAAAGGCAGCATAACTTACTCCCACTATTGCTATTACCATTACTACTAACACTACTATTATTACTATGTTTTCACGTTTTTTCATTATCCTTACACTCCTTACTATTTAATATAACCTAATTAATAATAATCATACTTTTTTCTATCTTTTCTATTTAAATATTAACACATAGAGTCCTATTTTATCAATATAAAAAAATAATGATTATTGTTATTTAACCATTATTTTACATATTATTTCATCTAAAACATAAAAATAATCTTCACATACTCTTAAATATATATCATCTTCTTCTAATATATTATTATTTACTAAATCTTTGTAATTAAATATATCTTCTATATTAATTTTATATTTATCTTTAAATGTCTCTTTATCTATTCCTCTATTAGTCCTTAAGTTTAACATAACTTCATAAAACATTTTATCCTTAATAGTTAAAATCTCTTTATCTAAAATAGTCTTACCTTTAATATAGTTAGTAATACTCCTAGTATTAGTATATCTAATATTATCTATATAGGAACTAGCTCCTACTCCAAACCCATAATATTCTAAATTATACCAATATTTTAAATTATGTTTTGAATGATATCCTTCTTTAGAAAAATTAGATATTTCATAATGAATATAATTATTATTTTTTAATATAGAAGATATCATATCATACATTTTTCTATCTAATGTTTTATCAATATTCTTAACATTATTTATCTTTAATTTAGTATTATCTTCTATAATTAGAGAATATGTAGAGATATGAGGAACATCTAATGATAATAAGAAGTTTAAATCTTCATTCAAATTATCTAAAGTCTCTCCAATAATAGCATATATTAAATCTACATTTATATTAGTAATACCCTCTTTTTTTAAATTATTTATACAACTGATAACACTATCTTTACTAGTTCTTCTTTCAAGAACATCTTGTAATTTATTATTAATAGTCTCAACTCCAAGACTAACTCTATTAACACCATATTTTTTTAAGAGTTTAATCTTATCTAAAGATAAACTATCAGCATTAACTTCCATAGTAAACTCACAGTCTTCACTTAGATTAAAGATATTAATAATACAAAATAGTTTCTCTAATTCATCTAAACTAAGACTACTAGGAGTACCACCACCTATATATAAAGAAGTAATAACTTCTCCTTTATAATTAGCTTTTATCTCTTTATTTAGAGCCTCTAAATAGTCATTAACAAGTCTCTTGTTATAAAACACTTTACAAAAATCACAGTATGCACATATATAATTACAAAAAGGAATATGTATATATACTGCATCAACACTACTTTGCATAAAACTTCACCTAGAAATAGAATAATAGAAAACTGGAGAAGAAGCAAGAGGATTTGCTTCTTAACTTAATTCTAAGGTAAATTATCTGTTTAAACAGATAATTTGCATTATCCGTTCAATAATGTTATCTGTTCAAATTAAAGAATCTAGCATAAAAACTAGATTTCTTTTTATTTTTGAACAGATAACATATATAATAATTCCTACTGGTAATGATACCAGTAGGAAAGGAGTGGTTTTGATGAGTTTACCAGATTTTAAAACTCAAATAAAAAATATACGAAAGGAGGCGTTGAAAACTGGATTTTCTATTTCTACTATGGATGGGTATTTGAAAATATGGAATAACTTCATTTCTTGGAAAGGAATAAATAGTTTTGTATATAATGAAAAAGAGTATATAGAGTTTCTTTTAGATTATTATAAATTTGATGTAAATAGTTATACAAATAAATCCAAATCATATTATCAACAACTAATGAGATCTAAAAGAATACTTGATGATTTTGATACTTATAAAAATTGTATAGCGAAAAGAGTCTTACCAAGTTTTCTTTATTCTGATTATAATGAAAACTGGGATGAAGTTATAGACAATTATTTAACCTATTGTAAAGATATTTGCCAAAATAAAGAGAAAACAATAAAAGTAAAAAAAGATTATTTATTAAGAATATTATCTTATTTCTATCAAAATAACATAAATAATTTAAATGAACTTAAAAGTGAACATATTACTAATTTTATTAATGAAGTTATTAATAAAGGAAATGTATCTAAAAGAAGAAATTTTTATATTTTAAGAGATTTTTTAAACTATCTTTTTATAGAAAGTATATTAAAAGAAGATTTATCTATATATGTTCCTAAAATAAGAAGTAAAGGTAGAAGAAAATTACCAACTTATCTTAGTGTAGATGATGTAGAAAAATTATTAGAGAGTATCCCTAAAGAAAGAAAAGTAGATATTAGAAATTATACAATAATATTAATCGCTGCAAGACTTGGTCTTAGAATAAGTGATATTTTAAATATTAAGTTGAAAGATATTGATTGGATAAATTATAAATTAAATGTTATTCAACCTAAAACAAATAATTTAAATATACTACCTTTATCTAAAGAAGTTGGATGGGCTATTATAGATTATATTAAACATAGTAGGCCTAAATGTAATAATGAATATTTATTTGTTAAAGCGAAATATCCTTTTGAAAAGATGGAACAATTTTCATGTTTTCATAAATACTTTGATAAAGCAGATATAGAAGTTAACGAAGGCAATGAAAAAGGAATACATAATCTTAGACATTCACTTGCAAAGAACTTGTTAGATCACGATATTCCCATTGCCACTATCTCATCTGTTTTAGGTCACTCTAACTCAGATATAACTTCTAATACATATTTAAAAATAGATATTGAGAAATTAAAATCTTGTAGTTTGGAGGATGATGAATAGTGTGTAATTATCATACATTAGGTAACGATTTTTTGCAATATAAAAGGTTTTTAGGCTATAAATATAAAACTGATGAAATAGTTATTAAAGAAATTATAAAATATTTAGAAAATAATAATATTAATATTATTACTAAAGAAATAGTAGAAGATTATGCAAGGATAAATTCTAATTTATCACCTAATACCATTGCAAGAAATATGGGAGTATTTAGAGAGTTTTGCAAATATTTAAAACTTCAAAAAGTTGAAGCTTATCAGATTCCAAATGGTATATATACAAGAAATTCAAATAATTATATTCCCTATATTTTCAGTAAAAAAGAAATGAAAAATATTTATAATAGTTTAAATAGTGTTTTAAATTCATATAGATATAATTATTATAGAAAAACTATTTATCCACTTATTATTAAAATTCTTTATCAAACAGGAATGCGTATAGGAGAAGTCCTATCTTTAAAAATAAATGATTATGATATAGAAAATGGTATATTATATATAAAAGATCCTAAAAACAATATAGAAAGACTAATATGCTTACCTAAAAATATAATTGTTGAATTAAATAATTATATAAGCAAATTTAACTATCTTTTTACCGAAAATAATGTAATATTTAATGCTAAATCTAATGCTATTGAAAAATACTTCTATAAAGTATTAAAAGAAGTGAATATTAATAGAACAAATATAGGTCCTAGACTTCATGATCTAAGACATACTTTTGTTGTTCACAGAATAGAAAAATATGCTAAAGAACAAGTTGACTTTAATGCAATGTTACCTGTACTACAAGCACATTTAGGGCATCAATCCCTATCTTCTTTAACTTATTATTTTCATATGACGGAGCATATTTTAAAAGATATTAATAAAGTTTCGGAAGAATATTTTGGTTATTTAATTCCTAAGGGTAGTGATGATAATGAATAAAGACTTTCCTTATTATTTATCCAATTTTTTGAAAGATTATTTAAAAATAGAAAGAAATTTTTCTTATAATACAATTCGCTCTTATAAACAAGTTTTTCAATCGTTATTGGATTTTTTAGTTAATGTTAAAGGATTTAAAATAAATGAAGTAACTTTTGAAACAGTTACACAAACAATAGTAGTTGAATTTCTTGAATATTTAGAAAATACTAAAAACAACTCTATTAGAACAAGAAATCAAAGACTAGCAGCAATTAAGTCCTTTTATCAATATTGTGCAATTGATGAAATTGATAATATTGGTAATATAAATAAAGTATTATCAATTAAAGTAAAAAAATATCAAAAAGAAATCCAAGAATTTTTAACAGAAGAAGAAATAGAAAAAATATTTAATAGCATTGATACTACTACTAAAATAGGAAGAAGAGATTTGTTAATGCTTGTATTACTTTATGATACTGCAGCAAGAGCGAGTGAAATTATAAAGTTAAAATTATCAGATATACATTTAGAAGAAAAATACATAATATTGACAGGTAAAGGAAATAAAAAAAGAATAGTTTCCATTATGGAACATACTAAATTATTATTAATTAACTATCTAAAAGAAAATTATGTGACTGATGGATATATTTTCACCGAATCTGCAACTTATGAAATGGTAAGATATGTTTTTAAAAAAATTAACAAAGTTATACCAAATAAGAATATTACTCCACATGTTTTTAGGAGAACAAGAGCAACACACTTATTCGATAAAGGTATTAATATTATTTATATTCAAGAATTGCTAGGACATGCTTCTATAATTACAACACAAGAATATGCTAAAGTAATAACTAAAAGAAAATTTGAAGCAATTGAAAAAGCAACTTCTTCTTTAAATAATGAAATGTTAAAAGATTGGAATGATGACCAAGATTTACTGAATCAGTTATTAAGTCTATAAACGTTATCTGTTCAAAAATAAAAAGAAATCTAGTTTTTATGCTAGATTCTTTAATTTGAACAGATAACATTATTGAACGGATAAGGTGAAAGGATTTTCTTTAGTTCCATCTCCTCCAGTTATAATGACATTAGATTTTAAGTTTAAAGCAGGTCTAATAACAACCCTATAAGAAGGAGACCAGCCATATGCTTGACCGAATGACATCATATTCCAAATATTTGCACTATTAATTGGTGTTAAATAAGTACAATTTGCATTATTACTACTATTATTATATTGGCCACCCATCAATTCTCCTAATCTTAACAAACCTACCTTGGCAATAGTGACATTTGAAGTTAAATTACTCATATTTATATCACCATATTTTGCTAATCTATAACTAGCACCACTTCCTACTGTTCCTAAATACCAAGTTGTATTATCTTCTATCGTATTAACTTGTTCGCTTGTTAAATAAGTACCACTATCTAAGTATTCTCCATTAAGAAAACTTCCTACTTCATTTGTATTGGAGTAATATACACTATCTCCAAAAGCCATAGTTTTAAATTTCCCATTTTCTTTTAAAGGTTCAGCACTTGTTATTTTTGTTAACTCTTCTGTCTCATGACTTACTATTCGATATAAGTTGTTTTCGCCAGTTCCAAAAGTTATATATTCTCCACTATATCTTGTATTTAGTAGTGTACCTGATAAATTACTATCATTATCTCCTTCTAATCTATAGGGACTATCTATAGTTCCATTTCCACTTACTACTTTTATTTCAGGCTTTAAATTTATGGATGGTCTAACTCCAACAGCATTGGTATATCTTTCAGAATAAATCGCTCCTGTATGATAAATATATCTAACATTAGTAGAATTATATGGAGTTAATGTCCAAGACTGAGTTTTATTATCTAAATAAGAGCCACTTGCACCACCCATATTATACTCATAAATATTTAAAATTCCTACTGCATCTTCTATAATAGTTCCACCTTCTTCTTCACTTGGTGGTTTACTTGTATCGGACATCTGGCTTGCATTCCACTTGCTATTCATTTTAATAAAAGCTTCTGGATCTCGTAAATTACCTAAAAAGCCATCTACTGTTGTATCATTTAACCAAGATTCCATATAACTTCCTGCAAAAGCACTACTATCATTGTCATAGGGAACAGCACTTATGCTCCACTGAGTGACTAATTTAACACTATTATCACTTGGATCTATAGAAACTGCTCTCCATAATTTACCAGAATACCATATATAATTATAGGGATTACTTCCTGTTACAAAGGTCTGTTCTTCATCTTCATAGTTTAATCTATTCATGATATCATCTTTTATTACTTCAGATACTATCCCTGTCGATGTTATCTTTCTTAGTAAATGTCCATTATCTGGTAACTCTAAATCATTATAATCTAGTCCTACTTCTACTCCTAAATTAATTGTTACACTACTACTTGTAGTATTAGATACTCTTACTATATAAGTATTACTTGAACCAGCTGTATCTACTTGTTCTAAGCTTATTCCAGTCTCAGTTGGAGGAACATTATAACTTTCCTTTTCTATATAGCCCATGTCTACTCCTTCAGGTAGGCTTCCTTCATAATAGAAATTAAATCTTCCTGCTCTATTATTAGGATTAGTTAATGTTACTATAAAATCTTGTCTACTATTAGCAGGTACTGTTAGGGTATTTCCTTCTTCTCCATCTACTTCTAACTTATATGTTAAATTACCTGTTACTATACTTATGGCATTTTCTTTTTCTTTTGTTACTGTAAACATCGCATATGAAAAATATCCTCCTAATATTAATAGAGTTATTATTATCATTACTATCATATATATCTTACTAAAACTTGTTTCTAACAATATCTTTTTCATACATTTACTCCTTTCATTATTACACTTAAAAAAGAATAGAATTATCCTCTATTCTTTTAAGTCATAATGAAAGAAAGTAACTAAATTACTACTAAACTGCCCCCCCCCAGGTAACATTTAGTGAACATTTTTTTCTCATTTTTTTACCTTCTTTCTACATCTACTTTTGTTAACTTAATATTATCATATTTTATATATGTTAACAAGAAAAAGGAGCTTTTGCTCTAAAAGTTTTTATCTCTTAAAAATGGTGGAAAATCATAATCTGTATCATCCAATACCTCACCATCATCTTCATCATTATCTTCTTGATTTTGAGGCATTGTTGCCACATAAGATATTTCCTCACTTCTTCTACTTCTAGAAGAAGGAGCAGCATTAGAAAAGATTGGTTGTTTTGTTTCTCCTTGATCTTTTCTATCAAAACCTGTAGCAATTACAGTAACAATTACTTCATCAGATAAGTTCTCATTAATAACTGAACCAAATATTGTATTAATATCATTTCCAGATGCAGCCCTTACAACTTCAGCAGCTTGTTCTGCTTCAAATAAAGTTAAATTAACACCACCAGTAATATTAATGATAGCATCTGTAGCTCCAGTAATACTAGTTTCAAGTAATGGACTAGATACTGCTTGTTTAGCTGCTTCTATAGCACGTTCTTCTCCTACACCAATACCAATACCAATAATAGCACGACCAGAATCTTTCATAACAGATTGAACATCTGCAAAATCAAGATTAACAAGTCCAACTACTGCAATTAAATCTGATATTGATTGAACACCTCGTCTTAAAACATTGTCTACTTCTTTAAAAGCCTCTAACATAGGTGTTGTTTTATCAATGATTTCTCTTAATCTATCATTTGGTATAACAATCAACGTATCTACATGTTTTTCAAGTTCTGCCAAACCTTTTAGAGCATTATCCATTCTCTTTCTACCTTCAAATGTAAATGGTTTAGTAACGATTGCAACTGTTAATGCACCTAAAGCTTGAGCTATTTCGGCAACTACAGGAGCAGCACCTGTTCCTGTACCGCCACCCATTCCACATGTAATAAATACCATATCAGCTCCAGTTAAAGCATCTTCTATTTCTTTTTTTGATTCTAAAGCTGCTTCTCTACCAATATCAGGTCTACTACCTGCACCAAGTCCATCTGTTAAATTAGCACCTAACTGAATTTTTATATCTGCTTTAGAATTATTTAATACTTGTAAATCTGTATTGGCGACTATAAATTCTACTCCTTTAACACCTGACTCTACCATTCTATTAACGGCATTACCACCGCCACCGCCACAGCCGATTACTTTTATCTTAGCTAATTGATCCATTTCTAGTCCATTTCCCATCAAAAGTTCCTCCTTAATTAGTTTTCAAAAAAGTGACCAAAAAATTTATTTGTCATATTATCATTATTTACATTTTTCTTTTTAGGTGATATAAAATTATTAATTTCATCAAGATCAAACATATTTATATCTCTCTCTTTTAACAAACATTTCCTATCAAAATATTTACATGATCCAAAAGCACTTGTATATTTATTGTGCCTTGCACCAATTACAGTCATATTAAAACAACTAGCATTTCTTCCTAAAGTTTCTTCAACTACATAGTTAAATCCTGCAAGCTCGCTAATACCACCTACTACAATTATATAACTTATTTCTCTTTTTGTTAAGCGATTTATTTCATTTTTTGCAAGTTTTAGTATTTCTTTTATGCGTGACTCTATAACTTCTGAAAGTTGCATTTGATTTATAGTTATTTTTTTATCTTCTTTATTAGTCAAACTAACACTATCATTATTATCAGCATATCTAGATGATGAAAGAGCGAAAGTTTCTTTTAATTTTCTTGCTTCTTTTAAATCAACCTTATAAATAAAGGAGATATCTTTATCAACACTACTACTACCAACAGGAAGATATGAATTTTTAATCATTATACCCTTATTAAAAACTCCAACACTCGTAATATCTGCTCCTATATTTATAATCGCTCCCATCTTTCTATCAAGTTCTTTAGTAGAGACAGTATAATAATCTGCTTGCGTATTATAAATAATATCTGTTATATTAATACCTATACTTCTAGCAATATTTATGAAAGGATATATTTCCTCTTTAGGTGATGTTGCAACTACTGCTTTTAAGAAAAGTTTCTCACCAACTTCATCTAAAGGATTAATAACACTAGCTTCTTCATCTACCGTAAATGATATAGGAAGACAACTAACCAGTTCTCTTGTATTATCATAAGTATCTTCAATAGTATCTTTTATAACAGCATCTATATCTTTTCCTCTAACCCGATCTCCTCTTATATTAACAAGTCCACTTTCCATAGTCATACTAGCACGATTTGCAGGTAAAGTTAGAATAACTTCTCTTATCTTCATACCTAATTTTTCTTCAGTTATTTTAAGAGCTTTTAATAAAGAATTTTTTAATTTTTTATCATCATAAATAGTATTCTTCTTTAGTCCTAATGTTTTAACTGAGGTAGATGCTAAAACATAGTAGTTATTATCACAAGCATTTACTACTACTACTTTAATTTCCCCATTACCGATATCAAGTCCTGTATAGATATGATTCATGAGTTAACATCACTACCTTTCTGCCATACCCTTTCTTATCCTATAAATTAATTATACATAATTAATTGACATTTAACAAGAGAAAAATCTAGTGATTTAATGTCACTAGATTTCAAGTATCTAACTTATTACGTAAGGAGAATCTACTGTTCCATCACCTGATGTAAACCCATTATCAGCGGTCACATTGATAACAGGACGGACACCTGCGTCAAGATTTACACTATACTCAAGCAGACGGCCATCATACTCACTCCATACAGTCCAACTATTCACGTAAGAGCTCGGCGTCATACTCCAATAATAAATATAACCAGAATTTAAATAGCCATCATTATATAACCCAAAACATTCTCCTGCTAATGCTAACTCGTCTGCTGTTATTAAACCTGCTTTTAATCTATAACTTCCCCCATAACTTTCTGTTGTTGTAGGACATTTTAAGGTTGGACTATTGGGCTTTGCAAAATTTGTTAAATCTTGTCCTAATCTATCATAACTTGCAAAGACTTTAGAAGAAACATTATCAGGAAATCCATAATCAGTCTCTTCCTTTAATCCACTAGTATCGTTACAGAATCTTCCTGCTGTTACCATACTATCATATTCTGTATTACCTAAAGCATTAAGATACCATGTATCTATTTCTCTTTTTATAAAACTATCTGTCTCATTTGTATCTCTATCATAAGTATATCCTGTATATTTTGAAGCATTGCGCTCTAAATTATATGGGGTATATCCTACTGCATATGAATGAGCTAAATCACTATTATCTGGAGTTGTACTTGTTCCATTATAGATTAGTCTTAAACTTCCATCTCCATTTACTCTTACTATCTTCCAGTACATCTTGTCTCCTGCACTAGCAAGCTTTACCTTATTGCTTTCACTACAACTTGAATTATATTCTTGACAACTCTCTAATGTTTGAAAATCAAGATAATTATATTCATACACATAATAATCTTCTTGATATTCTCCAAACTGAACATTATTATTTGTTACATTCCCTCTAAAGTAGTAACTCATACCATCTTCATCTTCCATACTATATAAGCCGTTTGTTACATATTCTGAATCTGTATCACCTACATTAGTCTGTTTTCCATTACTAGCATAATTAAACATATTTTCTTTTTCTTCTTGTAATTCATTGTCTTCTAATATATTTTTGTGTAGTTAGAGGAACATACTTATCTCCTGCTTTTCCATAAACATTTATCTGTACTGTAAATGTTAATCCTCCTCCATCTCCTTGAGGATTATAATCTTCATCAACATACATTCTAAGTCTATAGTTATTACTTTCACTACTATTCATACTACTTGTATATAAACTCATCTCTCCAGATGGACGACCTGTATAAGTATTTTCACTTGTTTCTTCATTGTAAGTCTCTGGTGTCATTAACTCTTCTTCTGTTCCATCATCTTTTAATCTAGTTAGATATAACTTTATATTACTTCCATCTATCTTCTTAGCATCACTACTAGTAATATCTTTAGCACTTATTTCATAGTTGATATTTACATCTCCTGTTATTTCACTACTTATACTAAAATCAAAGTATTCTCCAGGATTCATTCTTACCATACCTGTTTTGTCTGTTGTTGGTAAGGCTCCTGTTAAAGAAATAGTATTATCTGTCTCTTCATAAGTCATTGTAATCGCCCCAGTTGTTATACTATTTATACTACCCGTTCTACTATAACTAAAAGCAGCATAACTTACTCCTACTATCGCTATTACCATTACTATCAACACAACTATTATTATAATATTTTCTCGTTTCTTCATATTCTTTCTCAACTCCTCTTATTTTTAATAGTCTTCCCAAATTACTATCTTCTATACTCTTTTAAAATTATCATATAATGTCAAAAATATCAATATTTTTGACATTATAAAAAGAATAGAATACTCCTTTACTCTATTCTTTTTACACTATGAAAGAAAGTAACTAGGTCACTTAAACTATCATAATGATAGTCTAACCCCCCCGGTAACATATTGTAAACGAATGCTAGTTGCAGATTGACGAATTAATTTATCCCAGAATTGACGATTTATTTTACTCTGATAAATTAAATTAGTCATATTTCTTACCTTCTTTCTTACCTTTGTTAACTTAATATCATCATAAGTTAAATTAGAAAGTAAAGTATTTATTTTTTCTTTACATTAACATTTTTATTTCTTTTTTCTTTAAACCAGTATAGTTCATAACTTTGCTAACACTTTCTCCTGATTTTAACATTGCTTTAGCAATAGACCTTTTCTCATTATTAGCTCCTTCTTTTCTAGCAGAATTTACTTCTTTTCTATGTGCTATCTCTGCATCATAGACAATACCTTTATACTTTCTTAAATCCATGGTAATTATTCTTACATCTTTTAAATAAGCTTTAGATTTATAATCTTCTAACTTAATTCACATTAGCATTGACACTTGTTTTTTTGATAAACCAGTATATTTACATACTTTAGGAATAGGTAATCCATCTTTAAGAAGATTCTTTGCAATAGATTTTTTCTCATTACTAGCACCTTCTTTTCTACCATCACTTCTTGCAGAATTTACTTCTTTTCTATGTACTATTTCTGCATCATAGTACATACCAAACTCATCATCCATACCTAATTCTTTTAATTTTTTCATAATTATTTTTCCCTCCTCTAAATCTCCTACTATTCTTTCCATTTCTTCATAAGACTCTGCAGTTAACATAGATAAAAATGTTTCATATTTATTAGTTCCATCATAGACAATACCTTTATACTTTCTTAAATCTATGGTAATTATTCTTACATCTTTTAAATAAGCTTTTGAATTATAATCTTCTAACTTATAATCTTTTTCGTTCCACTCTTTTACTTTAGAATCCTTTATAATATTATTTAGATTTATTTGTATCACAAATCTATGATAGTACTGCTCGCCAGATAAATAACCGTTACCTGCCATTCTAAAAGCATATTTAATGTTCTTTATCATTGTATGAGTATGAACAAATTGATTAAATTCTAAATTAACGAGTCTATTCTTATTAAGAAATATAGTATCCGCTCTATAATCTTTAACTTTATTACCGGTATTAAGTTCATTATCTATTGCTATATAATCCTTTAAATCAATACCTGTTGCAAATTTAATAAAGTCTTCATAAAACCATCTATAATGGTCATCTTTAATTAAAGCTTTTGCAATAGTATCTGTCATTAATGATATAAATCTTGGTACTTTATTCATAATGTCCCTCCTTCTGCAATAGATATAACACAGTCTAAAAAACATTGCAAAAAGGTAATTTTGAAAATTCAGTCCTAAAATGAAGGCGAATTTTCAATTTTCACCGGGCGAATTTTGAAAATTTACCCTAAAAAGTACCCTCAATTTACAAAATTCAATCTTTTTTCAAAAATTTTCAAAATCCTCCTTTCCCCATCTTTTTATGCATCGCCTCTTATGCTTATAATGTATCACAATAGATAACATTAGTCAATATAAAAGTAACTATTAGTTTAGTTTCTTAATAGTTACTTTCTAAAACTTAGGACTTAAAGTTAAAGTTATTTCCATATTATCAGTAATAGGTATACCTGATGCGATAGATTGTCCTGTTACATAACCATTACCTTGCAGTACAACACTAATACCTAAAACTTGTAATAAGTCTTCTGCTTGTTTACTAGATAAACCATTTAAATCTGGCACTGTTAGATTACTATCATTTGTTATTAGAAATACTTTAGTACCTTCAGTTACTTTATCTCCATTAGAAGGATATTGTTTAGTTACTTTATCTCCATTACCTATAACAGTAACAGCCATTCCCATATTTTCTAATTCTGTTTTTGATGTTGTTACATCTTTATTTTTATATGAAGTTAAACTATATTCAGTTAATTTCTCATCACTTGTTGTCTCAGGATCTGTTCCGTAGTATTTACTTATATTAACAACTATATCTTTAATAGCAGTCCATATAACTCTTTGATTACCACCTTCTGGTCTTTTAACAGAAGCATAAATAATTACTTTAGGATCATCATTAGGATAAATTCCTGCAAAAGAAGAGATAATATCAGATTCTCCCGTTAAATAACCTCCCCCATTTTCATCTGCTATCTGAGCAGTACCAGTTTTACCTATTAAGTTATAACCATCAAGACGATATCCTGCACCAGTCATGCCTGATTCATTAACAGTATTCCACATAAGTTGTCTAATCTTATTAACTGTAGTTTCACTGGCAACAGTATCTACTTCAGTTCTTTCGCCTTCATAAACTACTTCTCCAGTATCAGGATCAACTATTTTTTCAACTAAATATGGTTTTAACATAACTCCTCCATTAGTAAGAGAAGTTAAAGCTTGAATATTTTGGATAGGTGTTGTGGTAATACCTTGTCCAAAGCCCGCATTAAATATCTCTGTTTCATATTTAAAATCAACTTCACCTGTCGCTTCATTAGGTAACTCAATACCTATTTTTTTACTAAAACCTAATTTCTTAAAGTAACTTCTTAGAATATCTGCAGATAAATGTCTATCTATTAAGTTAATAACACCAACATTACTAGATAAAGCAAAACCTCTATCAAAAGTTATATCTCCCCAACCTGCTCTATTCCAGTCACCTATTTCTGTACCATCTGTAGTAGTATATACTCCAGAGTGATATGTTTCATTACCATCATAAACACCTTGCTCCATAGCTGCCATATAAGTAAATATTTTCATAGTAGAACCAGGCTCATATGGACTAGAAACATTCATATCTAAGTAATTTGTAATATCTCTTTTATTAGGATCAAAGGATGGAGATGTACTTGATGCTAGTATTGCTCCAGTCTTAGCATCTGCTATCATAATAGTAAACCACTCATAACTATAGTTAGCTTCAGCATCACTTAAAGCTTGTTCTACAAAGAACTGAATACTACTATTAAGAGTTAGATAGATATCTTTACCATCACTTGCTTCTTTACTTATTTCATTAGTACCTGCTATCTTATATCCACGTAAATCTTTTTGATAAGTAGTATAGCCATCTTCACCTTTTAAGGTACTATCATAATACTTTTCAATACCCATTTCTCCAGTCATAGTAGTCTCTTCATTACCATCTTCATCAGTAGTAACTTCTTCCTTAGCATACCCTAAAACATAGGAAGCAAAGTCTCCTTTAGGATAATATCTCTTAAAACTTTCTATAAAGTCTATTCCAGGTAAGTTTAACTCTTCTATCTGTCCTTTAGTAATCTCTGTTAAACCTTTACCAATTGTTCCAAACTCAGTTTGATAGACTCCTTCTTTATTTAAGTATTTTAATATCTCTTCTTTACTACAACCTAGGACACCTGCTAACTTCTCTGCTGTCATTTCTTTATCTACAACGTGTTGTGGATTATCTTCATCTGTAGTTCTAGATGGTGATAAATAAGCGATTAATTTATAAGAAGAGACATTTTGTGCTAAAGCTTCTCCATCACTACTATAAATATTACCACGCTCAGCTTGAATAATATCTGTTTTTGTAGTACGTTGTCTTGCTAAAGCTTGTAAATTTGTATCATCTATTTCTTTAGATAGAGCAAGTTGGGTTACTCTTGCAATCATTAAGGCAAACAAAAAAAGAGAAGCAATTATTAAAAGTTTACTATATCTAATATTATTTTTTCTTCTCTTTTTTCTTTTCAAGTTTACCACTTCCTATTATTCATCGATATTCTTAATGTTATCATTATTATAACTTAATCCTTGTTCTTTGGCAACTTCTTCTATTTTATCTAGGGATGCTAACTCATTTATTTTCATAGATAAGCTTTCATTAGTCTTAGTTTGCTCACTTATTTCTTTTTTAGTTTTTTCAACTTCAAAGTTTATTTTAGATAAAGTTGCTTTAGAGAAAACTATTGTTAAAGGTGCACTAATGGCTAATACTAAAGCGAATGTATAGATAAGACGCTCAAATTTACTCATTTTAACTCTTTTTACTACTTTTCTCTTAGCCATAATATCACCTCCTATTTTATTCTTTCTATTACTCTAAGTGTTGCAGAATGTGCTCTATTATTATGTTCTAACTCTTCACTACTTGCTTTTATTCCTTTTTTAGTAACTAATTTAAAGTCTGGTAGTTTATCTTTAGGTATATTAGGTAATCCTTTAGATAAAGGATCTATCTCACACACCTCATTAAACTTTTTCTTAACTATTTTATCTTCTAAGGAATGAAATGTTATAACAGCAATTCTTCCTCCAATATTTAGTATAGATAAACTATCATCAAGAGATTTCTTTAAGACATTTAACTCATCATTAACTTCTATTCTTAAAGCTTGAAATATTTGTTTAGCAGGATGTTTTTTTACTCTTTCTTTATATGGAACAGATGATTTAATAATATCTACTAATTCTAAAGTAGAATCTATTTCCTTAGTTTCTCTATACTTAACAATATTTCTAGCGATAGATGATGAGAATTTACTTTCTCCATAGTCTTTAAAGATTCTCTTTAACTCATCATAACTATAAGTATTAACTATTAATTTAGCAGTTAACTTATTATCTTTATCCATCCTCATATCAAGGGGAGCATCAAATCTATAAGAGAAGCCTCGATAGTCTTCATCTAACTGTGGACTTGATACTCCAAGATCGTAAAGGATAGCATCTACTTTCTCTATACCTAATTCATTTAGTTTTTTTCTCGCATAGGCAAAGTTAGAATCAATTATTTGGAAGTTATCACCAATAGTAGAAAGTTTATCTTTACTATAGGCAAGTGCTTCCTCGTCTTGGTCAAAGGCGAATAGATACCCATTTTTAATTCTTTTTAAGATTTGACTACTGTGTCCTGCAAAGCCTAAAGTCATATCAACAGCAATACTGTTATCTTTTAGATTTAAAGATTCTATAGTTTCCTTAAGTAAAACTGATTCATGCATTATATCTTCTCCTCAAATAGATTTTCAGCAATATCGGACATTTCATCATTGCAAGAACTCATAAACTCATTGAAAGCATCCTCATTCCATATCTCTAATCTATCTCCCGTTCCTACAATTACACATTTCTTAGATAGTTTAGCATAAGCAATAAGGGGACTAGGAATATTAACTCTTCCCTGTTTATCAAGTTCAATGGCAGTAGCACCAGACATAAAGAAACGAGTGAAAGCTCTTGCATCTTTTTTAGTAAATGGTAAGCTTTCTAATTTAGTAACGATATGGTTAAAAGTGTCATTTGGATAAACATAAATACAATGCTCTATACCACGAGTAATAACAAAACTATTACCAAGAATATCACGATATTTAGATGGTATAGCAATTCTACCTTTATCATCGATATTATGATGAAATTCTCCTATAAACATATTTATCCCCCACTTTTCCCCACAGTCTACCACTGCTTAATTATATGTTACACAAAAATATTAAAAATGTAAATAAAATAAGGGATATTTAATTTGACAAATAAATTATTTGACAAAAAATATGTAAATAAAAAGAAAGAAGGTATTGACATTACCTTTCATACATAATTACTTCAACTTATCTAACAAACTAGCTAAAACTCTTTACTTTCTATCTTAGTTATAGCAAAACACTTCTTACCTAAATCTTTAAAGCTTGCTCCAGAATGATATAAATCTTTCTTAAAAAATAATTATTTCAACTCTAGCATAAGAGAAAAAATAATATAAAAAGAGAATTTTGCAAATTTAAGACAAAATTCCCTTCAATTTATAAAATCCATTCTTTTTTAAACTTCTTGTATAACTGTTATAATCATAGGTTTTGTTTCCATAGTTTTATAAAAGTATTTCCCTAAAACATCTCTTACTTCTGTCTTTATAGTAGAATACTCTACTCTTCTAGAGTTTTCACTAATATTCTTTTCTATTATTTCTAATGACATATTCTTAATTTCATCTACTAGGTCTAAATTATCTTTAACATAGATAAAGCCTCTTGTTAATACTTCTGGTCCTGCTAATATCTTTTTAGTTTCTCTATCTAGAGTGCAACTAATAATAACAATACCATTTTCCCCTAACATTTCTCTATCTTTTAAGACTAAATCTCCTATATCATCATTACTTTTTCCATCTATTAAAATCTCATCTGTATCTATATGTTCATTAGTAGGTACGAGATTTCCTTTAATAAATAAAGTAACATCTCCATTTTGTTTTAAGATAATATTTTCTTTTGATATTCCTAAGTTTTCTGCTACTTCAGCATTAGCATATTGATTACGATATTCTCCTTTAACAGGAAAATAATACTTAGGATTCATTATATTTATTAAAAGTGATAAATCTTCACGCGAAGCATGATGTAATAAGTGTTTCTTACTAGATAAACTAATAGCATTAACACCTAACATTGCTATTTCATCCATAACAGTAGCAAGACGTTTTTCTATTCCTTCATAAGCAGGTTCTGTGATAAAGATAGTATCATTAGTATTAAGTTTAATGAACTTATCGTAACCTTTAATAACTCTTTCTAAGTTTGCAAAAGGTTTTTCTTTCTCATCTGATATTAATACTACAGCATCTTTGTCTTCTAAATTAGTTAAATCCCCTATTACTCTTTTATCAATAGTTAAATACTTATTCTTTATAGCATAATTAATAGTATTTTGTAAGGAATGTCCCATAATAACAATCTTTCTATGAGTCTTACTAACCTCATTAAAGATCTCTTGTATTCGATAAAAATGTGCTGGAAAAACAGTTGCAATAATTCTTCCTCTATTTTTAGCAAGTACATTTCTAATAAAATCACTTACTCTATTATTAGGACTAGTATAGCCTTCACGCTCTGCATACATAGACTCTGCAAGTAAACAAAGAACACCTTGTTTACCAACATAAGCAAGTTTACCTATATCTGTTTTATATAGGCCTGTTTCTTTATGATCAAATGTAAAGTCTCCTGTATAAACTATCGCCCCATCCCTTGTATATAATACATAACATAAAGCATCAGGAATAGAGTGTGTCATAGAAATAGGAAAAATACTTTCTTTACCAAACTCTAACTTATGATGAGGTTTAATCTCTATTAAATGACTCTTCTTAATTTCAGTATCAGTTAAATCTTGTTTTAATATTTCTAGAGTTAGTTTCGCTCCATAAATATTAACTTCAGGAATTTGTTTTAAAATATCAGGAACCGCTCCCATGTTACCTTCATGACCGTGACTTAAAAAGATACCCTTTATTCTTTTTCTATTTTTTATTAAATAATCAAAGTTAGGAATAATATAATCTATTCCTAGATTTTTCTCATTATCAAATTTACTTCCAGCATCAAATACATAGATGTTCTTATCTACTTCAACAACATACATATTTTTACCGTTTTCGTTTAGTCCACCTAAACTAAATATTTTTATTTTACTCATAAATTCTCCTTTCTTTGTTATATAGAAACAAAACTTTACTAATTATACACTATTTTCTTAAAATTTTCAAATCAAAGTTCTTAACTAATAATTTATCTTTTTCTTTTATTTCTTGTTCAATAATTATAGATTCAAGTCTATTTTCCTCCAAATATTTAAAATGATAGTTTTCTAATTTATAAATACAATAATTACCTAATAGTGCCAAATATTTATCATGTGCTATATAAAGATTCTCTATTAAAAGAGAATTAGTATAATTACGTCCTAAATTAGTATTATCTTCCCTTTCAAATTCTTCTTCTAAAGAAGAAGATATTATTTCTAAAGAAGTTACAGCAATATTAGAACTATCAACTAAAAGAGATAATCTTTCATCAACTTTGGGATCATTTAAAATCAAGTTATTATTTAAAGAACTAGTAATAACAAAATTAACTATATTTTCTCTTATATAATATCCTTCCTCTTCTAGATTAAAAAGAAGCTCTATTAGAGAATTATATATTTTTAACTCTTGATGTTTCATAATTATATAGCAAGTTTCTCCAAAGCATTTTTAGCAGCATGTTGTTCTGCTTCTTTCTTACTACTACCTACCCCTTCTCCATAGATAATACCATCTACTCTTACTTGCATTTTAAAGGTTTTATCATGAGGAGGACCTGATTCAGAGATTAATTCATAATAAAGACTCTTTTTACTAGTTTGCACGGCTTCTTGTAAAGCAGATTTATAATCAGAGAAAAATGTTACATTAGGGTTAGTAACATAAGGAACAATAATATCTAATATTACTCTTCTAACAGTAGCATAACCAAGGTCTAGATAAATCGCTCCCATAAGTGATTCAAAAATATCAGCGACAATTGCTTTTTTATGTTTACCGCCATTTAACTCTTCTCCATGGCCTACTTTTATATAGTTATTAAGACCAAGTGCTAGAGAATACTCATACAAAGCATTTTCACATACATAGCTTGCTCTTACTTTAGTCATAGTACCTTCATTTTCATTATGGTTACGATATAAGTAATCAGCCATGACTAAATCAACAACAGCATCTCCTAAAAACTCTAATCTCTCATAATCTTTTTTCGCTCTATGTTCATTTGCATATGATGAATGAGAAAATGCTACTTCATAAAGTTTTAAATTTTTAGGAGTTATATTTAATTTTTTAAATAATTCATCCATTGATTATCACTTCTTTCCATATATCTTCTTTAAATCCAGTTAAAACAATAGTTTCTCCCACTAAAAGAGGCCTTTTAACAAGCATACCATCAGTAGATAATAACTCTAACTTTTCATCAAGAGTCATGTTAGGTAATTTATCTTTTAGATGTAGTTCTTTATATAAATTACCACTAGTATTAAAGAAAGTCTTTATATCTTTACCACTAACTTCAAGAAACTTTTTTAATTCTTCTTTAGTAGGATTATCAGTTACGATATTTCTATCAGTATATTTAATATTATTATCATCTAAAAACTTTTTAGCTTTCCTACAAGTACTACACTTTGGATATTCTATAAATAAATACATAATGGTCCCTCTTTCCATACTTATTATACATAAATTTAAGACAAAAGAAAAGTAGTATTAAAAAACACATAACTACATGTGCTTCTTATAATCAGAATCATTATTTTGTTTCATTTTTTCTAAATCATCTCTCATAATATATAATTCAATTAAAATAATTACTCTTACATAGTCTTTATCTTCTAGCATTGAAGCAATTCCTCCAATTCTAGAAAGTTTTTTTAAACTTTTTATATAATCAAAAACTTCGTTATATGTACTAGTAATAATTATTTTCTTGTGAGCATCTTTTTCTGATATAAATTGTTTTATATAATCTTGATGAACTGCACTTCTCAATTCTCCTATATGGTCTTTAATTATTATCATTTCTTCAATCATATTAATTTCATCATTAGTTTTGGAAAAAAGCTGTCCCTCATCAAAGTTTGTTTTTAAATTTATATATTCTTGAACGATTTCATCATCATCTGTTTTTTCTACTTTATCTTTTAAATCATTAATTTTATTTTGTAAGTAAAATGCTTGGGATATAAGCATAGCAATTTCTTCATTAATATCATTAAAGTAGTCCTTAACTATAGTAGAGAAATCTTCCAAATTTTGATGATGCCATTCAAGAATCTTGTTATATGCATTTTTCATTGTTGTATCTATCTCTGCTTTTGCAATATCATATCCAGCATAATATTTGTATTTTTCAGTTAATACTTCTATTTTTCTTAAAATTTCATTTTCAATACTATATTTTTCTTTTATACTTAATAATTGTTCATAAAATTCATCAAAACTACAGTTATAATTAACCCTATTAGTAACTTCTTTTTCATCAATATTATATCTTTGATAAAATTCATTTTGAAATTTTAAATACACTTTTAATATCTCTGTAAGTGAATTATTATAAGAACAATCAACTTCTCTAACTGTATTATACATTTTTGTTCCAAAAATTCTAATAATTTCATTTATATAAAAAACAATATTAGGAAAAAGTTGTCCATATTTTTTTATTTGATATTTCTTTAATCCTTCTATTTTCTCCAACTTATAATTTAAAACTAAATCTATATTTTCTTGATAATCACTTCTATCTTCGCTGTTTAATAATGTTTCATAGGCTATATTTATTTGTTTTAACTTCTCTTCAGCTTTTTTTCTTTCTTCATCATATTTAAAATTATCTGGATGATATTTCTTTGCTAATTCACGCCAAACTCTTTTAAGTTCTTTTTCATCATAACTACCACTAATTTCTAAAATACTTAAAGCTTCATAAACTGTCATATAAAGTACCCCTTTCAGATTGTTTCATATTATATAATAAAACATGGCAACTGTCAAACTTGTAGTATCAAAAAAAAACAGAAGAGAGTATAAATCTTCCATTTTTATTAAAACATATTTTTTTCTACTATTCAAGATTTAATTTATTTTTAAGAATATAATTTGTGATTTTTCAGGGAAAATGTTACAAAAATAGTATGTCAATTATCAGGGAAAATGTTACACTTTATTTTGAATAGATAAAGATACTGTTAGTCAATTATCAGGGAAAATGTTAC
>CALVIS010000021.1 GCA_944331805.1 uncultured Bacilli bacterium | reverse complement strand
ATCGCTGGAGTTGTACCTATTCCAAGAAAAGGAATAGCAAAACCCAAAAGAGCCATACTAGGTATCGCTTGGATAACACTTGCAATACCTAAGACAGGTTTATTTATCTTTTTAACATAACTTATTAAAATACCAATAGGAACACCTATTACAATAGCAAGTAAGACTGATAGAAAAGTTAATTCAATATGTTCTATTAGTAAAGAGATAATCTCATCAAGGTTATTTCCAATATACTCTAAAAACTCCATTACTCATCACTCCCTTCTAAGAATTGACTACTTAAAGAAGTAAGAAGACTACCTCTTGTAATTAAGCCTTGTAAAATACCTTTAGAATTAACTACAGGAATAGTAGTTGTTTTAGCATTATTAACAACATTTAAAACATCTAAAAGAGAATCAGTTTCTTTAACACTAATAGAGTTTTTAGATATATAGTTACTGGCACTTTTCTTTAGATTAGAACTAGGTGATAGTTCATCTATAATGATAGAACCTAAATATTTTTTCTTACTATCTACAACCATAAGTGTATCTACCTTTAAATTTCTCATCTTAGTAAGACATCTAAATAAAGATAAATTTTCTCTACAAGTTACAGGAGTTTTTAACATAATATCTTTTACTTTAATAAATTCAGGTGATGTCCATATTCTTTTAGGTCCTACAAAGTCACTAACAAATTTATTTTTAGGATGTTTTAAAATATTTTCAGGAGTATCATACTGAATAATATGTCCTCCATCCATAATACAGATTTTATCGGCTATTTTAATGGCTTCATCCATATCGTGTGTAACAAAGACAATAGTCTTTTTAAATTTCTCTTGAATCCTCAAAAGTTCATCTTGTAAAGAATTTCTAGTCATAGGGTCCAATGCGGAAAATGGTTCATCCATAAGTATTATAGATGGATCTGTTAAGAAGGCTCTTGCAACTCCTACTCGCTGTTGCTGTCCTCCTGATAATTCTGTAGGATATCTATCTAAATAAGACATATCTAGTCCTACCATATCCATCATTTCTTTAGTCTTTTTATTAATTTCCTCCTCTGGCATTTTCTTTAATCTTGCAATTAAATCAATATTTTCTCTAATTGTAAGATGAGGAAAAAGACCTGTTTGTTGGATAACATAACCAATATTTCTTCTTAGCTCAATAACATTTTTATTATTAATATCTTCTCCATCTATTAAAATATGTCCTTTAGTAGGATTAATTAATCTATTAATCATCTTTAAAGTTGTAGTTTTTCCACAACCACTCTCTCCTATTAAACAAACGATATTTCCTGTATCTATTTTAAAAGAAATATTAGAAAGAACATTATTACTTTTATATTTTTTAAAGACATTTTTAAACTCTATCATAATTTACCCCTTTTAATAAAATATTTTACTTTTTATTTCTTTATCTATATTATTAACAAAGTACTTTGCATCTAACTCATCTCCTACAGCAAGTCCATAATGAATAGGAATAGCATATATAGGTTTTATAGTATTTGCAAGACCTACAGCATCTTCTCTTGTCATTGTGTAAGTTCCTCCTACTGGTAAGAAGATGACATCCGCTTTTATATCCTTTAAGTCATCTATTACATCAGTATCTCCTGCAATATAGTAAGTTATGTTATTAAGCGTTACAATATAACCAACATAACCTGCATCTTTAGGATGAAAATCTTTATCTATGTTATAAGCAGGCACAGTCATAAATGATATGTTATCTAAGTTATATATATTATTAGGTTTAACTTCTAATGTCTTATAGTTATCTAACTTTTCTATGACACCAGATGGTCCAATTATTATAGTTTTTTCATTTATTAAATTGTTAATAGAATCTAAATCAAAATGGTCCCAATGCGGATGTGTTATAAAAATATAGTCAGCTTTATCAACATTATTTACTTTTTCTTTAATATCATAAGGATCAAAATAAATAGTTAAGCCATCAGTAATCTTAATACTACTCTGGCAATTTATAGAAATATTATCTATCTTTTTAATCATTACTTCTCACTTACCTTTCTTTACCTTCTTAATTATATCAAGTTCTATAAATATTTGGAATAAAAGTTTAAAAAAAGTTCATATTAAAGATGAAAGGAATGATTTATATGGATGAAAGTTTAGAAATTGTTAATCATATTTATAAAGATAGTGAAATGGCTATTTCTACTTTAACTAAGCTTAGTAATACTTTAGAAAAAAAGGATAACAAGATTAAAGATACTGTTGAAGATATCATTAAAGGTTATGAGAGATATTTTAAAGATGCAAAGAAAATATTAAATAAGAATAACTGTAAAAAAGAAAAGAATGGTATTGTTTCTAAAGTAATGGCTAATATGGGTATTGATAAAGAAGTTAAAGATGATAATAGTGACTCTGCTATGGCTGATATGCTTATTAAAGGTGTATCGATGGGTAGTATTGATTTAGAGAAGAAGTTAAAGAAGTATAAAGATAAAGAAATTGATGATAAAGTCTTAGAACTTGCTAATGACTTTAAAGATTTTCAAGATGATATCATTAAAAAGTTAAAAGAATTTTTATAAAAAGAAAGTCTATGCTAATTATTATGACTTTCTTTATTTTTTAAAATAAAATTATAAGAATCTCTACACATATCTTCTATACCATATTCCGCTTTAAAGCCTAATTCTTTATAAGCTTTAGTAGGATCTGCATAACAAGCAGCGATATCACCAGGACGTCTATCTACTATTTTATATGGGACTTCAACATTATTTACTTTTTCAAAAGTATTAACTAAATCTAGAACACTATAACCTGTTCCTGTTCCTAAATTATAATACTCTATTCCTTTAAAGTTAACACACTTCTCTAGGGCTTTTATATGTCCTTTAGCAAGGTCTACAACATGGATATAATCTCTTACTCCTGTACCATCAGGTGTATCATAGTCATTTCCAAAGACACTTAAAATAGGTAGTTCTTTATTAGCAACTCTAACAATATATGGCATTAAGTTATTTGGTATACCATTAGGCTTTTCTCCTATTAAGCCACTCTTATGGGCTCCTATTGGATTAAAGTATCTAAGGACAATTATAGATAAATCTTTATCAGCTTTAGATACATCAGCAAGGATTCGCTCTATCATTAACTTTGTTGTACCATAAGGATTAGTTGTAGATAATGGAAAATCTTCTTTAATTGGTAATTCTTTAGGTGAACCATAAACAGTTGCACTTGATGAAAAAACAAAATTATGACAATTCTCTTCCTTCATAACTTCTAATAATGTAAGAGTTGAATCTAAATTATTACGATAATACTTTAATGGTTCACTAACTGATTCTCCTACAGCTTTATATCCTGCAAAATGAATAACGGCATCTATTTTATTTTCTTTAAATACAACACTAACTTTTTCTTTATCACATACATCAATTTCATAAAATTTAGGTTTTTTAGAAGTTATTTCCTCTATTTTATCTAAAACATCAATACTAGAGTTAGATAAATTGTCTATAATAACAACTTCATAATTTGCATTTAATAGTTCTACACAGGTATGACTTCCAATAAAACCTAGTCCTCCTGTTACTAATATCTTCATTTTATCATCCTCCTCATATATTTATGATATCATACATATAATTTTTAGAGAAGAAAATTTTCAAAAATTACTTGACGTAGTTAGAAAACAGTGATAATATAGTATCAGTTTTAAAGAAAGACCTATGTAGTTTGCGCTCGTAGCTCAGTTGGATAGAGCGTTTGGCTACGAACCAAAAGGTCAGGGGTTCGAATCCCTTCGAGCGCACCATGTTATCGGGAAGTGGCTCAACTTGGTAGAGCACTTGGTTTGGGACCAAGGGGTTGCAGGTTCAAATCCTGTCTTCCCGACCATTTAGATTATTAACTCTCTTTATGAGAGTTTTTTGTTCATATAAATACATACAAAAATAGGTGTCAATAATAAGCACCTATATTTTTAATTGTTTAAAAACATCACCAATTCTTTTATGTATAACTAAATCTGCCATACCATCATAATTTGTTTCATCATTATTAATAATAACTAGATACTTTCCCTTAAAATATCTAACAAAACTACTAGCTGGATAAACTGTTAAAGAAGTACCAGCAACTATCAATAAATCTGCTTTACTAATCTCCTCAATAGCTTTATCTACTACTTCATCATCAAGTGTTTCTTCATATAAAACTACATTTGGTTTAATAATTCCGCCACATTCACATTTAGGAGTTCCTTTACTATTAAATACATATACAGCATCATACTTCTTACCACATTTAGTGCAATTATTTTTATAAATAGTACCATGCAACTCTAAAACATTTCTACTACCAGATTTTTGATGCAAGCCATCAATATTCTGGGTAATAATCGCTTTTAATTTACCAGTTTTTTCTAATTTAGTTAAATATTCATGACATACATTTGGTGAAATGTTTAAAGCATTCATTTTGTCTTTATAGAACTTAAAAAACTCCTCTGTATTATTTATAAAGAATCTGTGGCTTAAAATTTCTTCTGGAGGATACTTATACTTCATATTATAAAGTCCATCTTTACTTCTAAAATCTTTTAGTCCACTTTCTGTTGAAACACCAGCTCCACCAAAAAATACAATATCATTACATTCATCAATCATCTTTTGTAATCTATTAATATCATCCATAAAACATAACCTCCTAAAAAATGTAAAATTTCTAACAAACATTGCAATTAACTAAGAACTCTTCAAAACAAAACTAGCACATCTACTATAGAAAAATCAAGAATATTCATAAAATATCTAGAACAACTCCCATGATAAAGATTTTTTTACATATTAAAAAGACTTTGTTAGCCTTTTTCCTTTTATCCCTTCTCTACTTTAAAATTACTATTTAAAACAGCATAAGCTTGCGGAAAATAATTCATAACTGTCCAGAATGAAACACCACCTAAATTATACTTAGTAACTAGGTCTAACTTAGCTTTTATACTTCTAGCATCTTCAAACCAAACTATATGTAACGTGCCACTTTCATCTTTGTAATAAAAATATGGAGCTTTCGCAACAGGATCAAACTGGATTTCTACTCCTTTTTCAGCTGCTAAGGCAACAGCATTAGTATTGGATATTGATTTAGCAGGTCTACCTTGTTCATAAGGTAGTGTCCAGTCATAACCATAATTTGGTATACCCATTAAAATCTTTTTACTAGGTATTTCGGTAACTGCATACTGTATTACTCTTTCTACTTGATTAAGTGGTGCCACAGCCATAGGTGGTCCATAAGTATAACCCCATTCATAAGTCATTATAATAACATGATCTACTAGTCTTCCATGAGTGGCATAATCATGGGCTTCATATAAAGTTCCTACTTGGTTAGCTCTTACTTTAGGAGCAAGGGCAGTTGTGATGATAAACTCTTCTTCACGTAGTCTTGTTACAACTTTTTCTAGAAAACTATTATATAATTCTCTATCCATAGGATATACATATTCAAAATCAATATCAACTCCAGCATAGCCTTTGTTTCTTAGTATTGTTATTAAATTAGATATTAATCTATCTTGAACAGCTTCATTTGCAAGAATTGCATGGGCTAGGTCACTATCAAATCTACCAGTAGAACCTATATTAGTCATTACTAGCATAGGAAGTGTATTAGTATCCTTCGCCGCCGTTATAACTCTACTATCATTTATTTCCTTTAGGTTACCATCACTTGTTACTTGATAACTAAAGATGCTTAAAAATGTTAAGCTAGGTAGAGTTAAAGATAATGTTATATCACTAATAGTTGGATAAGCATAACCATTTACTAAGATACCAGGTAATACTTTTGTTGGTATTACTAGAGCTTGTCCTATCATTAAACGATTTACATTAGATAATCCATTTAAATCAGTTATTTCTCTTACTGTTGTACCAAATTTTCTAGCGATACCATAAAGAGTATCACCACGCTGTACAGTATATATAGTCAAAGTATCAACTCCTTACACTTTAACTATATGCTATTATTTATAGTTGTTATACTTTAATTTTATTTGTATCTCTTTTAGTCTTTAAGTGTTTAGTAGACTTAATATGATTACCTATGATATCAGAAACATCTAAAATAGTTATAAAAGCACTCTCATCCATTTCATTAGCAATCTTTTTAAGTTCAAAGACTTCTATTCTTGTTAATACACAATACATTACTTCCTTTTCTCCTGATAAAAGACCACTACCATTTATTTTAGTTACAGTTCTACCAAGTCTTTTATATATTTCATTAGCCATATCTGTTCCCTTTTCAGTTACTATTAAAGCCGCTTTCGCTTGCTCTAATCCTTCTGAGACAAGGTCTATTATTTTAAAAGTTATAAAGTATGTTAAAACAGAATAAAGGGCTCTATCTATTCCAAAGGTAAGGGCAGCGATACTATAAATAATAAAGTTAAATAGCATTACAATTTGTCCTACTGATAAAGATGTTTTCTTACTTATAACAAGAGCGACTGATTCTGTTCCATCAACACAGGCTCCAAATCTTATAACTAGACCTACTCCTATTCCTAGTAAAACTCCTCCAAAGATAGTGGCAAGTAATATTTCATCTGTAACTTCATGGAATGACTCAAAGAAACTAAGGGCAAGAGAAAAAGTTAGCATACTAACTATTGTTCTTATTAAAAAGCTTCTTCCTAAATTACGATATCCTATATAAACAAAAGGGATATTAATAAGGATAACAAGTAAACTCATCGGTATTGAAAACACTTTAGAAACAATGATAGAAATACCTGTAACTCCTCCATCTAGAATATTATTAGGTATTAGAAAAGTATCTAATGAATATGCTGCTAGCATGGCACCTAAAATAATTACAATATAAGATAAAATTGTTTTAGTATAGTTGTTTTTTATTTTTGTCATATATATACCTCCATAATTATTATACAGGAAAATATTAATTTTTTTGTATTTTTCTGTAAATAATTGGTATAATTGCATTAGAAAAGATAGTTTGGAGGAAGTTTATGGATAATTTGGTTATTAGAAAATATGATAATGATGATTTTTTTGAAGTTATAGATTTATTAAAAGATAACTTTAATATCAGTAATAATATAGAAAGTATAGATGATAATATTAATAGTTTTGGAATAGTCGCTTTACTTAATAAAAAAATAGTTGGTTATATTAGAATTGATAAATTAAATAATCCTTTTAAGAATAATTACTATTATTTTCTTTCTTATGTATGTGTTGATAGTAATTATCAAAATGTTGGTATTGCTACCAAGATGTTAGAGTTTATTTTTGATATGGCAAAAGATGATAATGTTAGTTATATAGAATTAACTTCTAGGTCTTCTAGGGAAGCGGCAAATCGTTTGTATTTAAAAAATGGTTTTGTTATTAGAGATACTAATGTATTTAGAAAAGAGATGTAGGTATTATGGATGGAAATAAAACAGTAAACTTAATTTTAAAATATATTGGCATAGATAAACAAACAGAACTTGATACTTTTGTTAATAATGTTAGTAAGAGAAATTTTGTTGAATTTTCTTCTTTAGAAGAAGTAAGTGCATTTTTTATAGATTACTTAGCAGACTTTTATAATAATAATTCTAGAAGTGATATTGATAATATTAGAGCATATACTGGAATTGCTTTCAGACGTTTTAATTCTCTTTTAAGCGGAATTTGGAACTATGATACTAATGGACTATTAACTGATGAGATGAAAAGTAAATATTTAGATTATGCTGATAATTTAAGTGAATGTATAGAAAAATCACCTACTCTTTCTTCAAATATTAAGACTTATAGAGGTGTCTCTTTAGATAGTTTTAAAGGTTATGGAATAAGTTCATTAGAAGATTTAAAAAGCTTAGAAAATAAATATTATTATGAAAGTGGTTTTACTAGTACTTCTTTAGTAAGAGATAAAAGCTTTTTTAATAGAGAGTTAGAATATCATGAGTTTTGTAACATAGAAATAGAATATTTAATACCAGAAGAATCTAATGATGGTATTCCTTTAATTGATGATAATTTAAGTTATTCTAAAGTACAGAATGAATATTTAATTAATAAAGGTAGTCTTTCTAAGATTATTGATGTAGAAATTAGTCCTGATGGAAAGCTAGCTTATATTAAGACAATACTTATTCCACAGAAGATGTGGAATATTACTTATAATAAAAATGATAGTCTTAACTCTTCTAAGACTATCTAGTAATTATATAAGAACTAGAATACACTTCTATTATTTAATTTTAATTGAACTTATTGTAATAAAACGAATCTGTTTTTCCTTAGCAAGTAATTTTAATCCAACTATATACTTTATTTGTAAGTGTTCTATACAAATATCAAATTGATAAGTATAATATTCTTTTTTAATTTCTAAATTAAATATTTCTGTAAACAATAGGCTTTGTTGAATTTTAAGAATTAAAAACTTTTTTAACTTTTCTTTATTATGTATATTCCATTTATCTGTAATATATCTTTTTTTAGTAAGTATGTAGTCTATTTTATTATCATCTATTACTATTTTAAAATCTTTTAAAAAAGTGTTCTCAATGCTATTATTTAAATATTTAAAAGCCAAAAATAAGTCTCTATCTTTATATTGTGGTTCTATAATAGAAGGAATTTTATAAAGTAAAAATATATCATGATAATAGCTGGGAATATTTATAACTTTATCAAAGTATCGCTTTAAAGTTATAAAATCAAAATCATTATTTTTTTCACATACTAAATTATCTTGACTTGATTGAATGATATTATTGTCTATTTTAATAAATGCTTGAGTAATAATTACAGATAAAAATGTTTTAAATAAGTTATTATTATTTAAATTTGCAAAACCTAAATATGATATTTCATTTCTTTTTAAATAATTATCAATTTCTAAGGCTTTTTTCAAACCTATATTTGTTATATATACTACATAACATGATGAAGGACTAATAAAGTTAATTTCTTTATATAATGCACTGTTAAGGGCATTAAACTTATTTATTTGAACATTATAAGAGTCTGTAAGAAATCCATAATCTCCATGTATGTAACAGAAATTATTTTTTAATAAAAAAGGCATTAATAGTGATAAAATATACTCCCCATACTCTTCACTATTAATATTTTGCCAGTTAAAGATGAAAGCAATATCTCCATTATTAGCAGGGATTAAACACTTTTTCAAATCATTATAATCTATACCAATATTTTTTAGTTGTTTTTGTAGTTCTTCAATATAATAATATAATTCATTAAATATTGAAATATCATCAACTTTTTTATCTATAGTATCAAAAATAACTGTATCACGTGTATTAATTAAGTGTGTTTTATTCATTTTGTATCACCTTAATTTCTTATATTTAAATAAAACTCACACTATTAAGTGCGAGTATTAATTTCATTATGGAGCGGATGAGGGAAATCGAATCCCCGTCACAGCCTTGGCAAGGCCATATTCTAACCACTAAACTACATCCGCAAAACAGATACATATATATTGTATCATAATTTTCAAAAGAGACAAGTGCTTTTTTTGTTACAAATTAAAGTTTTCTTTATTTTTAATGTATTCTTTATAACTAATTAACTTTTTATAGTACTCTAAAGGATTATCTATACCTAATTCTATTAATATAGAATATGCTATAGAACTATTAATTTTAAAGAAACAAGCATCATCTTTTAATAGTTCTTCTATTAATCTATATTTCTTTAAATCTTCTAACTCTTCTATAGTAGAGACATCTTCTAAAACTTTTAGTTTCTTTTCTACTAGTTCCCTTAAATAATTCATAAACTTCCCCCTTTATTACTAAGTACATCTATATCAATTTCCATAGAGTCCTCTATAACTTTACGAGCTTTTCTTTTAGTTAAATATTCTAGGGAACCATCTCTATAGATAAAATTATATCCCTCTAAAGTAGGTATACCCATTTTATAATCATGTCTATGAATTCTTGCTTCATTAGGATTATAGTTAATTACTTCACTATTTTTGTATTCATCTTCTCCTTTACCCTTCTCTTTTATTTGAACATAGGCTAGATGCTGTTGTTGTTCTCTAGTAAACAATACTTTTATTAAGGTATTTATGTAAGAGATAGCAGAAACACTACCTAAATCTTCTTCTAGTAGTAAATTATTAATTAAAGAGAAATTATCGGTAACTTCATCAGTTACCTCTGGTATATTACGTATTTTAAAAGTTTTACAATTAGTAAGGTTTTTAATAATTGCATTAGTTCTATCTTCAAAATTAACATAGTCTATTTCTGTTGATTTATCTAAATTAAGTCCTAAATCATAAACATTAACTTTCTTAGCACCTAATTCTTCATCACTAATTAAAGCATTAAAACCACTTGGTCTTAGTCCTAACTTGCTTCTTGTTAAATCATCCATTTTATAGTTATCGTTTTTATCTTTATTAATTATAGTAGCATCAGCATTAAAAAGGTATCCTTCTTCTTTAAGATAAACGCTATAATGAACTCCACTTATATTAACTACGCAAGGAATATTATGTTTAGTTAAGAAGAAAGCATAAAGTTCTGCCCAGTTTTTACACACTACTTGATTATCTGTTAAATTAATATCATTTATTGGTTTCTCATAAATTCTTTTTAAAAAATCTAAACTTAAATCTTGTCCAAAAGCTTCAAATTTTTCTGAGAATTCTACTACTTCATTTAAATTATTATAAAGTTTTAAGGCAATAGAAAGATTATTAGAGTCTAATGGTAAATCCTTCTCTACTCTTTTAATAAACTTTTTACCTGGTTTTACATCTGGAACAAAAGGTTTACCAAATGCTTCTAATGGTTTATCATATCCATAGGGTGTCATATTATCCCTCCTTATTATCATTATACAATTTAACTTAGTATTTGACAAATGGAAAGATATATGAGAGAATATATTTGCATTTGATACATATAATGTATTAGATGGGTCTATAGCCAAGTGGTAAGGCGTGGGACTGCAACTCCCTGATCGTTGGTTCAAATCCGACTAGGCCCTCCAATTAGAAATTAAAGGAAATCTAGCGATAGACTTCCTTTTTATTATAGTTCTTTATTTTTATATATTCTAACTGAGATGTAATAAGATATAGACATTACTATGATTGTTAAAATTATTAATAGTAAGGTAATTATACCTAGGCTTAAGTTATTTAAGCTATTTAATATATGCATTAATTCTATATTGTTAAAGATATCTAAACTAGTAATCATTCCTATTATTAAAGCAAGTATGACTATGCAAAGGAAAAGCATTATTCTTCCCTTATTCGCACCAAATTTGTAATAAAAGGGAATTAATAAGGATATTACTAAACATATTCCAAAGGCAACTCCTATTATACTTGCAAAAAGAGATTCAAAAGTAGTATTTTCTATAAAGTTTGGAATAATGAAAGATGCTAGTATACCTACTATTAAAACGATAAGTGATGTAGCATTAAATAAGATATATTTAGATTTAACTATTTCTTTTCTACTAAGTGGCAGACTGTTACAATATGAGTCCCATTTATTAAATTCATCATAGTTAAAGGTAGTTATAAGAATCATTATCATATAAAATGGTACTAAGAAAAGGATAAAAGAAGCATCTTTATTAATAATTGAAAAGATAACGAAGAAAGCTAGTACTAATAATAATGTTTTCATTTGATTTTTTAGAACACATAAATCTTTAATAATTAAACCTTTCATTATTTTTCTCCTTTCACTATTAATAACATAATATCTTCTAAAGTGGCTTTATCAATTACTATGTCAGAGTTATTTTTCTTAACCTTTTTTCTATCATTAACTAATACTTCATAGTTATATTTATTTTTTAGGTAAGATATTATATTATCTTTAGATATTTTCTTAAAATCATTATCACTACATTTAACAATACCATAATTATCTAAGATATCATCTTTTTCTTTATCAAAGACTAATTTACCATTATCTATAAAAACTATATAATCAGCAATAGATTCAATATCACTAGTTATATGAGATGAAAACAAAATACTATTTTCTCCATTTTCGATAAAATCTAGAAAGATATCTAATATTTCTTTTCTAACAATAGGGTCTAAGCCACTAGTTGGTTCATCTAAGATTAGGAGTTTAGGATGATGAGATAATGCGGTGATTATTTCTAACTTTTTCTTCATACCTTTAGATAAGTTTTTTATTAACATATTTTCATTTAAGGAAAAGTCTTTTAGGTATTTAAAAAATAACTGTTCATCCCAAGATTTATAAATATTTTTCATAATATAGTTAATATCTTTTACTTTAATAACCTCTGGGAAAAATGAGTCATCTAAGACTACACCAATATCTTCTTTTACTTTATTATTTAGTTTCTGATTAAATATTAAGATATCTCCTTTATCTTTTTTAATTAGGCCTAATAGCAGTTTAATTAAAGTTGTCTTACCCGCTCCATTTTCTCCTATTAGACCAATGATACTACCCTTTTTCATCTCAAGAGTAATATTATCTAGTTTAAAATTATCATAAGTTTTAGTTAAATTATTAACTTTAATTATATTATCCATTATTATCCTCCCGTAAAGCTTTAAGTATCTCTAAGACTTCTTCATAACTAATATGATAAGTATCAGCGATAGTTAAAGCTTCTTCTAAGTTTTCTTCTATTTTCTTTAGTATTTCTTCTTTTAAATAGTTTTCACTTTTATTTTTAACAAAGTATCCTTTAGTAGCGACTGCTTCAATAAAACCATCTTTTTCTAATTCTTCATAAGCTCTTTTCGTGGTAATATTACTAATTCTTAAGTCTTTGGCAAGAGTTCTAATAGAAGGTAAAGCCTCTCCTCCTACTAAGTTGCCATTAAGTATTTCTCTTTTAATATTATCAACTATCTGTTGGTATATTGGAGTATCACTGCTATTACTGATAATTATCTGCATTTAATCACCTCTTTGTATATATACAGTATATACAGTTATTATATGTTTGTCAATATAAAAAGATACTATTTTGTTTTAACAGTATCTTTAACATAATTTTCTATAATATATTTTAAGTCTTCTATCGCTTTATCAATATTAAATGTCCCATTACCAACTGGATAATAGACTGGAAATACTTTATAGGTCTTCCTACCTATTTCTTTTTCAAAGTATTGTTTACGACACTCTCCTACTGATATTTTCTTATTTAAAATAATTGATGAGACTTGATTACCAAAAGTAATTATTATTTTAGGTTTAACTATATCTATTTCTTGTTCTAAGAGTCCAAGATAACTTTTTAAAACTTCATCTTTTAGAGGCCTTGCATCTGTTTGGGTACACTTGCCTAAGTTCGTTATGAAGTAATTATTTCTTTTTACCTCATCATAAACTTTATTAGCAAAAAGATAGTCCCAGTCTTTAGGTTTCTTTTCATTTATTTCATCTAATAGATTTTTATCAAAGAGATTGATAGCAGTAAATAACTTCCAGATGTTTTTAGTACCAAGCCAAGGAGCCTTTAAGCCTTTCCAGGTTTTAGGACTAGCAATGTTTCTTCCTGTTGGATTCATAAAGACAAATAAAATATCTGGATTATTAGATTTTCCTCCATTATAGATAGAATCTAATGTCTTATCACCATATTTCTTTTGTAGTTTATCATATTCTTTATATAACTTTTTAAACTTCTCTTGCATAAGGTTAACCTTTCTATTTTTATGTAAAACTTATATAGTATAGAATTATTATTAAAATTTACTCATCCATTATATCGTTTAAGACTTTAATTTTTTAACTAGTCTTAAAATTTTATTTTTAATAAAATTAGTTTCAGTTTGTTCTTTAGGTTTATGATAGCTTTCTAAAATTCTATTATTTTTTTCTGTTGTTTCTTCATCGCTGCTATATAAAATATCATCAAATTCATCATCTATTAGAGAAAACATATCAGTAGTTGGATAGATAAACCTAGAGTTTCCATATTTAAATTGTAAATCAGTTCTCCAGTCCCATATACAATAACTATTAGATGTTCTGTATAAGCATCTATTGAAGAAATCTTGTAAATGCTCATCCTGATTATTCTTGTAAGTTTTACACATATCAAAATATTTATGGATTTCTTCACTATATTTTTGATATTCTTCATCTTCTTTGGATTCACTTTCTGGTGTTGGTCCTTCAATATTTTTTCTTTCTTCGATAAATTTATATATTTCTGTATTTTTTAATGTGTCTGAAGATAATACTCTAACATCATCAATAGAAAAAATATCATTATATGTATTAATATCTGTTATAAAACCAAAACTAGTATCAATTACGGTTTTAATATCATTATTATTAATAACTAAAAAAGTATGTTCATATTCATCTATTTTATTAGAACTTTTTTCGTTATAATGTGCAGTATAATTTCTTAAATTACAAGTATAAATCTCAAATTCTTTAAAACAGAGACTTAAGGCAATGGCACAAGCATGGCATCTTCCATTTGACATTTCTGATTTTAATAATTCTTTAATCGGAATACCTAAAAAATAGTAATCTGGTAAATTATTAAGAAAACTAGCATTATATTTAGCTCTTTTTATTTTATAAGGTCTATGCCAATCATCATTTATTAATCCAGTCCACCAACCTGCTCCTCTTTTATACTGTAAATAATCATAGTATACAATCTTATCATTTTCTTGAGCATTTAATATTTTTACTTCATATATACTCATTATAAATCCCCCTCAAATTGGTATCTATAATAGCACAATACTCTTAAAAAAGCAAGTATACTAGTATTGTCAATAGTTAAACTTTAGCATAAATTTTATTGTTATCTTCTTTACACTTAATTAAATACTCTTTATATAAATCAGTTGGAATAACTTCTAGCGGTATTTTTATCTCTTTTATCTTTTGAAACATTTCTTCCATCTTTTCTATGTCTACTTTATTTTTTGCTTCTTGAATTTTAGATGCTCTTAAATCATATCTTAAATCTAAGTGTTCATACGAAAATTGATCTTTTGCATCAAAACCAAATTGTCCTTTTTCATTTACAAAATCAATATGAAAATAAATCCAAGCATTATCTACTTTTAATATATAATCTATTTTTTTAGATAAATTTAATACTTGTTCATTTTCCATATAAAAATCAAGTAGTTCTTCTATATTGCCATCATATTTTTCAATATCATATAATTCTAAAAAGTCATAATCTACCATTTTACTATCATTAAAATTACTTACAAAGAAGTTTTCATCAAAGTTATTTTCAAACTGTTCTTCGGTTATATTTTCTTTTCTTTCTATATCAATAATTATATATCTATAGACAGGTAATTTTAAAATTAAGTAATTCTTATCATTATGATTTAATAATTTAATATCTTCTACAACATTATATTCATCAAAATATTTAATATTATTTTCACACAAATTATGTAGTTCATTCCAAACTTTAGGAATAAATGATAACTTATCAACTAGTTCAGTCACTTTAACTCCTTCTTCTACTTCAAAATATTTGGCAAATAGTTTATTTCTTAATTCTTTCTTATCAGTATTATTGTACATATTATTTCTCCTTTTTAATAATTTAATTCATTCCACCAGTCATTATTCTAAACTTAGTATTATTATTCCATATCTCTAATAGTTTTTCAAAGTTATCATCAGGATTTAACGTTAGCTCTGCTAAATTATCTAATTCAATATATTCTTCTTCACTTAATTCTAAGTTTTTATCAACAATATATTTAGGTAAGTGTAAGAATATTATTTCATTATTCATTAAAGAATGAAAATCATAAAATAATCCATGAAGTGCTCCTTTTAGTCCATAGGTTCTAGGTGTTGAAGAATAATAGATATCTTTATTAGACAATTCTTTATTTCTTAACTTTAAATAGGCTTCTGCTCCAAAGATAAATTTATCTCTTGGTATATCTAATAAATCAAAATCAATTCCATATTCCTTTAATGTCTCATCATCAAAATACATATCAGCATCTACTAAAGTCCATCTTCCTTTTTCTTCATTGTAATACTCTGTAATCCAATGGTCTCCTGCCCCATTACCAAGACATGCATAATTAGCAAAACCACTTCTTACTCTTGCAGGAATTCCTTTAGCTTTTAAAATTGCTACTAGTAGTATAGCTTGTTCTCTACAACATACATGTATTTTATCTTCTATAGGTCTATCTATAGTATAGTTTTTATTTCTTCTTAATAATTCTGCTAACATAGAAATAGCGGTAGGATACAAATCATTTTCAAAACATAAACTCGTTTCTTTTAATTTAGTCATATCCCCATAAAAAGAATTAGAATTATTTCTCATTTCTTTATCTTTCATATCAAAAGGATGAATAATCTGATGTCTTTGAAGATAACATAGTTCTTTAATATCATCAGGTAAAGATTTAGCGAATTCTTTATATAATCCTAAATCTGTATATAGACTTGTTTCTTTATAGAAATCAATTATTTCTTTAGTAGTCATAGATATCCCAGCTTTCTATATTCTCTTATACTTATCTAAGCGTAATACTTTACAGATATGTTTATCATTAAGTAATTCTTTTTGATTATCCAATAAGTAATTATAACATTCATCTAATTTAAATAGATTGGCAATTTTATGAAATTGATACTTACTATCCTTATTTTTTAGATATTCTTCTCTTAAAGCTATACTTATTACTTTTTTGTTACCATTAGTATCTAAATATGCAGAAGTTAAAAGTAATTGTTCTTCGAAAGAACGATTTTCTATCATTAACTTCTCACTCATTAAATAATACATATAATAATATTCTAAAAAGCTTTCATATAAATATGCCATCATCATTTGTTGATTAAAAGTTCTATTCTTTACTATATATCCTTTTTTTAAAATTCCAATAGTAGCGATTTTTTGAGATTTAGAATTAAGATAAACTTTAATAGCATTTTTTAAATCATCATAAGTTCTATAATCAGCATATAAACTAGAACGCATTATATTCATTAAATCTTTATCATATTCATTTTCTTTGGCAATAGAAATTAACTCTTCAATCTGTGATAAATCATATTTACCATTTACTACTTCTGATTTTATTAGCATATATAAGTTTTCATTGAAATCTGATTTAATAAAACTTTTTATAAGCATTATCTGTTCATTACAATTATATCTTTCTAATAGAAGACGAGAAATAATAAGATAATAAATATCTTTATTACAACCACTTTCAAAATATATTTGTTTTAATTTATTCTGTTCCTCTTTAGTTCTAAGATTAAGAAATAATTCATCATTAAATAAATTTTTTGTTTCCATGTATAAGTATCCTTTCTTAACTTATTATAGTTATTTGTGAATTGTATTATAATACCGAAACTATATTTTAACAACTATATTTTTACTTACGTTATTACTTTCTTACCTTTGCTTCTTCTATTTCTTTTTGAGCTTCCTTTAATTTTTCATTATATTCTTCCATAATAGAATAAAAATCTTGTCCAATAGAATAGAAATCTATTTTTATATGATTATTAATCTTTCCTGTTTCTTCATTTATACTAATAGCATCCATTCCTCTTCTACTAGTTGGAGGCATACTTTTAATCTCAAAAAATTGACTTACTCCCATTGTATTATCTTTGGCAAATCTATCTACTAAGTCACTAGTGAACTGTTTTGTAAAGACATCACTATGAATACTTGGAATACCTAAATTTAAATGTTTTTCTTTACCATTATTTAACATGATATCTACAGTACACATTTTTTCTTTTTCTCCATCTACTTTATTTGAACTAAAAATCATATTACCTGATATGTTATCATCACTTAATATTTGCTCTAGATATTCTATCATTACTCTTGATTTATCTATAGCAAGTACTTCTGCTTCTTGTTTTTTCATATTTTAACATCTCCTTACACTCTTATTCCATAAATGAACTTGGATGGTATGAAGTTATTCCTAATTCTTCTGCTTTTCTTATAACATCTAATCTATCATCTACAAAAACTACATCTGCTTTGTTAGTATTTAAATGCCTACAATATTCTAATATTACTTCTGGTTTTAACATTGTAGATGAGATGAAACAGATATTTTCTTTCTTTATATTAGGATAATTTTCTTTTAGCCAAGTATATTTTTGTTCTATTTCATTATTAGTTACAATTGTTCCTAAGACAAACACTTTATTGGAATCTAGATTACTAACTATCTTTTGCATTGTTTTTAATGGCCTTGCTTTAGAGAAAAGATTAGAGAATAATAAATCTTCTAAAGTTTGACAACCTAATTCAGGACAAGCACCACTATATAATTTATCATTATATCTATACTCTGATAAAGTTCCATCTACATCAAAAAATACATATTTATCTTTTAATTTTTCTAACATAAACACCACCACTTTCATTTACTTTATTTATTTGCTATTTCTAATAATCTAGTTAAACATTTTAACATTTTTCCACTTTTAATAAATTCATACATTGCACCATCACAGAATCTTTCTTTCCTATTAATTAAAGTTAATAGAGTTATAATTTCTTCAAAAGACATAGAATTAATTGCTTTAGATTCTATTTTTTTATAGTTTTCATAACAATTAGTATCTATCATCTCATTATCATATAAATATTTATAGAAATTATTTAACTCTTTACTAAAAATAGAATGTGATATTTCAAAGGTATTATTATTGTGTTCTACTGATGCATTAGTACATGCTTTATTTTCATTTATAGCAACAATTAATTTCTTTATTAAATCAATATTTATTTCTTTATTACTTTTTTCATTTTCCATTGTTTATCATCCTTTATTATCAATTACCTTTACTATAACTTTCTTCTAATGGTAGTAACTTTTGTTTTTCTAAAGTATTTTTATAAGTATCTAATAACTGTTGATAAGTCAAATCTTCTTCCTTATTATAAAATCCTAATAGTAATGACGATAAGTCAACAGATAAGGCTTTGTTTTCATTATAAACCTGCAAAAGCTTATCAAATTCTTCATCTCTATTTTTTCCTTCATATTTTTTTAAATTCCATAATGCTTCATTACTTTTGTCTAAACATCCAAAAATAACATTTAACCTATTCTTATCAATAAATTCAAGTATCTCTTCATTACTAGAAAAAGTTTTACAAGAAAAATCAAATAATGCTCCATCCATTATATAATCAAACAGCTCAAAACAAGCTTTATATTCATCATAGACTCTTGATGGAAATAGTCTCTCATCTTTATAGATATAATCTTCTAAATCATAACCTGCTTCTTTTAATTCTTCTCTAAATTCATTAGACGCAAAAATCTTTGAACATATAGATTCAAGAAAGCCATCAGCCATTCTTTTTCCATAAGTATAGGCCATTAAAACATTATTATCATAATAACAATTAAAGTAATATGTAGTTGTTCTTTTTGCAACAGGATATACATTATTTTGATTTATAAAACAAGGAGCAGGTTCTGTTATAACATGACCTAATTCATGAGTTAGAATAGTTATTAATTTTTTATAGTTACTATCATTTATATAATCTACTCTATGTATAACATTACATTCTTCATCATAGTCAGTTGTAGTTGTAGCAAATATTTTATTTTCCCCAGTAAATTCTGTATCACTACTATCAACTTTATTAAATACTGTATTACAAACGTTTATTATACCTGATATAGGGATTTTCCCATTACTTTCTCTAATATATCCTTTACATATAGCTTTCACTATATGCTTCAATTCTAAAGGAACATTATTAGAATTTTCTATTAATTCATCTACTTCTTTTAATACTTCATTCATAACCAACTCTCACTTTCATTTATTATTCTACCATAAAAAGAAGCCTATTTCCTAGACTTCTCATACTTTTTACAATAATATTGTCATATAAACTGGTAAATATACAATGTCATCTTCTTCTTTATAATCTCCTGTATGAATTATATATGGTGTAGCTAGATAATTTGCATATTTTTTTCTAAATTTATTTAAGGAAACTAAAGTATAATTTTTACCAGATTTAACTTCAATTGGGGAAATATTATGCTTATTGGTAATTTTTGATTTTGAAATTAAGAAATCAATTTCCATCCTATCATTACTATTTTCTCTAGAGCTATTGGAATAAAAATATAGTTTATGTCCATTAGAAACTAACATTTGAGCGACTATATTTTCTAGTATCATCCCCCCATTATATTCTAATTTATCAAATAATATCTTTTTATAAATTTCTTCTTCTACAATACTTTTTTCATCAAAAGCCTTTGAAATTAAAAGTCCAGTATCTGACATATAGCATTTATAAAAACTATTATCTAAATTTAGTGAAAGTCCTATACTTGGTTCTGTAGTATTAAATGCTTGATTAACAATCATGGCATCATCTAACCACATAAAAGCATCCTCATAATCTCTTGTTTTAGCATCCTTATCTAAAGATGTGATTCTAAACTTTTTTTCATGCTTTTGAAGTTGTGATGGTATTTCATCAAATATACTTCTTACTTTTAAGCTATACTTGCCAGAATGTTTAATTATATCTTCACGATATAAGTCTAAAATATTTCTTTTTATCTGATCTACTTTATTAAAATCTTTAGTATTAACATACTCTAAAACTGCTTGTGGCATTCCTCCAACTATCATATATTGTCTAAAATAATCCATTGCCTTTCTATGAAAAATATTACCAAGAGGCTTTTTTTCCTTAAAACTTTTTTCTATTAATTCCATTAAGCCATGATTATCTAAAGCCCATAAAAACTCTTCAAAGTCCATAGGATACATTTTTAAATGTTGTTCTTCTGAAGGAATTAAAATATCTTTAACATTTTCTTTTATTGAGACTAGAGATCCTGTTTCAATATAATCATATCTACCATCAGCGACTAAGTATTTAATTGCAGACCTTGCTCTTGGATATAATTGTACTTCATCAAAAATAATTAAACTTTCTCTTTCATATAATTTTACATTATAGTAATTAGATAAATATAAAAATAAATTATCTAAGTCATCTAAATATAAATCAAATAAATTTTTAATTTCAAGTGGTGCTCTATTAAAGTCTATCATAATATAACTTTTATAATTGTTTTTAGCAAATTCTTCTACTATATAACTTTTTCCAACACGTCTTGCTCCATCTATAAGAAGAGCTGTTTTTCCATTAGAATCCTCTTTCCATTTAACTAACTTATCATAGATTTTTCTTTGCATAAAGATACCTCCATAATTACATTATACACGAAATCAAGAATTTTTCAACCTCGTTTTTACACCAAATCAAGGTTTTTTATAGTGTGATTTTACACGAAATCAAGATTTTTAATCGTTTTAGTATATAAAAAGAAGCCTATTTCTTAGACTTCTCATATTTCTTCATAAACTTTTTATATAGTTCATCACATTTATTAACATCCATCTCAGGTGTATCTTTTAAGGGATTAGGAATATTAAGTTTTTGATACTTTTCAAAACCTAAGTGATGAAATGGTAGAAATTCTATTTTTTCAATGTTTTTTATTTTCTTTAAATATTCTACTAGACCATCTAAATATTCATCATTATCCATAATACCGGGAACAATTACTTGTCTAATCCATACTGGTTTACCACTCTTATTTAACTCTTCGATGAACTTTTCACTCTCATCAATATCTCTTCCAGTTAATTCCTTATAGCCTTCTTTGGTAACGTGCTTTATATCTAAAATAACAAGGTCAATTAACTCTAGTATTTCTTTATACTTACCAATACCAACACCGGCAGTATCTAAGGCAATATGGATACCTTCTTTTTTTAGTTTCTTACAGATATCTAATAAGAAATTAATCTGTAAAAGAGGCTCACCTCCAGAGAAAGTTACACCACCATTATTTCTTTTAAAATAAGGTTTATTACGAAGAATTTTTTTAACTAGTTCATCTGTATCATAGTTTACTTCGTTCATGGCCCATGTTTCAGGGTTATGACAATATTTACATCTTAGAGTACAGCCATCTAGAAAGATTACAGTTCTAATACCTGGTCCATCGACAAGACCAAAGGTTTCAATTGAATCTATACTACCTTTCATCTACATCTTCTCATGGAAAGTTCTTGATATAACTTCTTCTTGTTGTTTTCTTGTTAGACGATTAAATCTAACAGCATAACCTGATACTCTAATTGTTAATAATGGATATTTATCTGGATTATTCATAGCATCTATTAACATTTCTCTTTGTAAAACATTAACGTTTAAGTGATGTGCTCCTTGTACAAAGTAACCATCAAGTAGGCTTACTAAGTTATCAATTTGTTCATCTTTACTATGTCCTAAAGATGATGGAACAATTGAGAATGTATTAGAAATACCATCACGACAACAATCTGCATAGTTAAGTTTGGCAACTGAGTTTAAAGAGGCAATGGCCCCACTTGAATCTCTTCCATGCATTGGGTTTGCACCTGGTGCGAATGGTTCACCGGCTTTACGTCCATCTGGAGTAGAACCTGTTTTACTACCATAAACAACATTTGATGTAATTGTTAAGACTGATAATGTTGGTGTAGCATTACGATAACATTTATGTTTAGATAATTCTTTATACATCTTTTCAAGAATTTCTTTAGCAATGTTATCTACTCTATCATCATCATTACCATATTTTGGATAGTCTCCTTCTACTTCAAAGTCAATTGCGATACCATCTTCATTTCTAATTGGTTTTACTTTAGCATACTTAATAGCAGAAAGTGAGTCTGTTGCAACAGATAGTCCTGCAACACCATAAGCCATTAGACGATTTACATTAGTATCATGTAAAGCCATTTGTCCTGCTTCA
>CALVIS010000020.1 GCA_944331805.1 uncultured Bacilli bacterium | reverse complement strand
GATGGAGTTGATATAAAAGATATGAAACGTGATGATTTAAGAAGTCTCTTTGGTATGGTTTTACAAGATACTTGGCTTTATAGTGATACTATTAAAGAAAATATCCGTTATGGTAATTTGAATGCTAATGATGAAGCCGTATATGATGCAGCGATAGCATCTCACGTTGATCACTTTATTAGAACAATGCCAGAAGGTTATGATATGGTTCTAAATGAAGAAAGTGATAACGTCTCAGCAGGTCAAAAACAATTACTAACAATTGCAAGAGTTATTCTTAAAGATCCTAAGATACTAATTTTAGATGAAGCGACTAGTAGTGTAGATACGAGAATGGAACAGTTAATCCAAGAAGCGATGGATAACTTAATGGAAGGAAGAACAAGTTTTGTTATCGCCCATAGACTTTCTACTATTAAAAATGCTAACCTTATTTTAGTAATGAAAGATGGAGATATAGTAGAACAAGGAACACATGATTAATTACTTAAAAAAAATGGTTTCTATGCAGAACTATACAATTCACAATTTGAAAGTGTTGCAGAATAGATGGTAAATTCCATCTATTTTTGTTTATAAGATTATCAAAAAAGTTATTAACTCAGTAGAAACAATCAACAATTATAAAAAGAAATTGTAAAAGTGCTATCTATATGCTTTTTTTCTCTTTTACTTGAACTTACTTTAAAAAAATGCTAAACTAATTTTAGTAATTGTAGTGAGGTGATAATATGGATGATAAAACAAGATTATTTAAACTAGTTAGTAATGACCAAGCAAAGGTTCATAAAACATTACTTGAAGTATATAATTCTCTAAAAGAAAGAGGTTATAATCCAATAGACCAAATAGTAGGTTACTTAATAAGTGGTGACTTAGGTTATATTTCAAGTTATCAAGATGCTAGAAGTAAGATAAAAACAATAGATAGAAGTAAGATAGTTGAAGTTCTACTTACTAGTATGTTAAATAAATAATGAGATATTTAGGTCTAGATTTAGGTACTAAAACTATTGGCCTTGCTATTAGTGATAAAACAGGTTTAATTGCATCTTCTTATAAAGTTTTACATCATGATAATAATCCTAAAGACTGTTTAGATGAATTAAAATCTATTATAGAAACACTTGATGTTGATGCCCTTGTTTTAGGACTACCTAAGAATATGAATAATACTTTAGGTGAAAGAGCAGAAGCTACTCTTAAATTTAAAGAGTTTTTAGAGTCTAATATAGATATTCCTATTTATTTAGAAGATGAAAGACTAACTACTAAGAGTGCTGAAGCTATTCTAATAAAAGGAGATACTAGTAGAAAAAAACGTAAAAAAGTTATAGATAAAGTAGCTGCTACAATTATATTACAATCATTTTTAAATCAAAGGAGAAAATAATATGGATGGAAAAAATCAATTTAAATTAAAAGATGAATATGGTAAAGAAACAATTTATGATGTACTATTTACTTTTGATAATGAAGAAACAAAAAAAAGCTATATTGTTTATACAGATAATAGCTTAGATGATAAAGGAAATGTTCAAGTATATGCTAGTGTGTATTATCCAGGAACAGATTCTACTAAATTAGATCCTATTGAAACTGAGAAAGAATGGCAGGTAATTGAAAAGATTCTTGAAACAATTCAAGAAGAAGTAAAAAAACAAGTTGATAACAATAGTGAAGGTAGTACTTCTGTATAATAATATAAGGGGATTGGCAGTATGAAGAAAACACGTATATTAGCTTTAATACTTGGTTTTTTTGGCTTTTTGTTAATTATTAGCTTTATATATTATCAATATAATGTTAGTCCTATAGATAGTAGCAGTGATGCTAATATAGAAGTAATTATTCCTGAAGGAATGTCTACTGATAATATTGCAATAACTTTAAAAGATAAAGGCTTAATTAGAAGTGAACTATTTTTTAAGATTTATTTGAAAATAAATAATGTTGCTAGTCTTAAAGCATCTACTTATCTTTTTACTAAAAGCATGAGCTTAGATGAAATAATTGATATTTTGGTAAAAGGAAATATTAATCAAGATGTAATAAGATTAACTTTTAAAGAAGGAGAAACTATTACTGATTATGCTAATTTAATTGCTTCTAATACTAGTATTACTAGTGAAGAGTTTATTGATGCTACAAGAGATTTAACACTTCTTAATACTTTGGTAAATGATTATTGGTTTTTAACAGATAGTATTTTAAATGAAGAAATATATTACCCACTGGAAGGATATTTGTTTCCAGATACATATGAATTTTCAAAAGATAATTTGACTAGTGAAAAAATAATTAGGACTCTATTAGATGAAGAAGAAGAAAAGTTAGAACCTTACAAGAAAAAATTACAAAGTACTGATGTTCATAGTATTATAACATTAGCTAGTATTGCTGAATTAGAAGGTGTTAAAGATGAAGATAGAAAGATGATTATAAGTGTATTTAATAATAGATTAGACCAAGGTATGAATTTGGGAAGTGATGTTACTACTTACTATGCTTTTAATGAAGAAATGAATTCTGATTTAACTAGTGAAATGTTTAATACTTATAATCCTTATAATACTAGAAGTGCGGAAATGGCTGGCAGGTTACCTGTAGGCCCTATATGTAATCCATCTATATCTAGTATAGATGCTGCAATTAATCCATCTACTAGTGACTACCTATACTTTGTTGCTGATAAAAATAGAAATGTTTATTTTACAAAAAGTGCCAGTGAACATGAAAATAAAGTACAAGAATTAAAAGAAAATGGTGATTGGATATGGTAAACAATAAATATTCACAGATAAAAGAAATAAGAGAATATGCAATAGATAATAAAATTCCTATTATGCAGGTTGAAGGAATAGATTTTCTAACTACTTTTATTATTAAACATCAAATAAAAAATGTTTTAGAAGTAGGTACTGCGATAGGTTATTCAGCTATTATGATGAGTTTATGTAGTCCTAATTTAAAAGTTACAACAATAGAAAGAGATGAAGAAAGGTATTTGGAAGCTATTAAAAATATAAAAAAATTAAAGTTAGAAAATCGTATTACTTTAATATTTAATGATGCATTAAAAACTAAGATAGATGGTAAATATGATTTGATATTTATAGATGCTGCTAAAGCTCAAAATATTAAATTTTTTGAATTATTTGAAAGAAATTTGACAGATAATGGTTTTATTATTACAGATAATATGTATTTTCATGGATTAATTCATAAAAATGAAAAGGAAATAAAAAGTAGAAATGTAAGAGGTATAGTTAGAAAAATTAAAGATTATATTGTTTTTTTAAAGAATAATGAAAACTATAATACAACAATTTATGATATAGGAGATGGGATTGCTGTAAGTGAGAAAAAAACTAAAGGAGGTGCATAAAAATGTTTATTTTAGCCACAGCAGATGCTTGTAGTGATTATGCTTTAGCTAATATTCTGTCATTAACACAATTAGCTTTCAATATTATTTGTATAGCTGTCCCAATTATTTTATTGTTTAGTGTAATTTGGACTATTGTTAAAGTTATAACTGATCCAGAACAAAAAAATTTTATTAGGAAACTAATATCACAAATAGTTGCTGCAATCATTGTGTTTTTTCTACCTACTTTAGTTAATTTGATAATGGCTTGGTTACCTGATGGCGGTTTTAACATAGGCTCATGTTGGCAGAAAGCTAGAGAAACTAAGAATGAATTAGGAATTATTCTACCTGTAAAAGAAATTAATGATTATACATCTAGATAATTTCTATTTTTTTAGAAAAAAATTAGCACTCACTCTTGACAATTGCTAAACTAAGTGCTATTCTACTTTATGTGAATAAGAAAGAAGAGTGATTAATGTGAAGAAAAAACAATTTAAAGCAGAATCTAAAAAGCTATTAGATTTAATGATTAATTCTATTTATACTAATAAGGAGATATTTTTAAGAGAGTTAATCTCTAATGCAAGTGATGCTATAGATAAACTTTATTATGAATCACTTACTAATAAAAGTATTAAAGTTAAGAAAAAGGACTTGGAGATTAGACTTATTCCTGATAAAGAAAACAGAACCTTAACTATTGTAGATAATGGTATTGGTATGACAGAAGAAGAACTTGAAAATAACTTAGGTACTATCGCTAAGAGTGGTTCTGAATTATTTAAAGAGAAGATGTCTGATGATAAAAACATGGCAATTATTGGACAGTTTGGTGTAGGTTTTTACTCTAGCTTTATGGTAAGTGATGAAGTAGAAGTAATTAGTAAAGCCTATGATAGTGATAAAGCATATCGTTGGGTATCAAAAGGTGCTGATGGTTATACTATTGAAGAAGCTGATTACGATAAGACTGGTACAAAAGTTATTCTTCATTTAAAAGAGAATAATGAAGATAATAATTATGATGAGTATCTAGAAGACTATGCTCTAGAAAGACTAGTTAAGAAGTATTCTGATTATATTTCATATCCAATTAAGATGGAACTAGAAACTACTACTAAGAAAGATGATAAGGAAGAGAAAAAATTAGAAGATAAAACACTAAACAGTATGGTTCCTATTTGGAAGAAACAAAAGAGTAGTGTAAAAGATGAAGATTATAACTCTTTTTATACTGATAAATTCTATGACTATGAAACACCTCTTAAAGTAATACGTAGTGAAGTAGAGGGAAGATGTTCTTATACAACCCTTCTATTTATCCCAAGTCATGCTCCATATAATTATTATTCTAAAGACTATGAGAAAGGACTTGAACTTTATTCTAAAGGTGTTCTAATCATGGATAAGTGTGCTGATCTTTTACCTGATTACTTTAGTTTTGTTAAAGGTATTGTTGATAGTGAAGATATATCTTTAAATATTTCAAGAGAAACTCTACAAGAAAATTATCAAATTAAATCTATCGCTAAAAGTCTTGAATCTAAGATAAAAAAAGAATTAGAGAAGATGCTTAAGAATGATAGAGAAAATTATGAGAAATTCTTTAAAGCCTTTGGAATGCAACTTAAAGTAGGTATTTATGAGTCATATGGAATGGCAAAAGAGACTTTACAAGATTTATTACTTTTCTATTCATCAAAAGAAAAGAAAATGGTTACTCTTGATGAGTATGTTTCTAAGATGAGTGATGATGATAAGACTATTTACTATGCATGTGGAGAAACTATTGATAAGATAGATTTACTACCTCAAGTAGATGTTGCTAAAGAAAAAGGAATAGATATCTTATATTTAACTGATTACTTAGATGAGTTTGTTTTAAAAGTTATGATGTCTTATAAAGATAAAAACTTTGTTAATGTTGCAAGTAGTGAAGCTGACTTTGAAAGTGAGGATGAAAAAGAAGAGTTAAAGAAAACTAACGAAGAGTTTAAAGATATGTTTACGAAAATGCATGATGCCTTAAATAATGGTGTTAATGAAGTAGCTTTCACTCATAGTCTTAATAATCATCCTGTATGTTTAACTAGTAAAGGTGCTGTATCTGTTGAAATGCAAAAAGTAATGGATGCTATGCCTACTGATACAGGAGTTAAAGCTACTACAGTAATGGAGATTAATGAAAATCATCCTATTGCTGATAAACTTAAATCTTTATATAAAGAGAAAGACTTTAAGACACTAGAAAAATATAGTAAAATACTTTATGCAGAAGCTAGACTTATAGAAGGCATGAGCTTAGATAATCCAACAGAGATAAGTAATTTAATTAGTGAATTACTTGCTAAATAAAATAAAGGATAGGTAATTATTAACATTACTTATCCTTTTTACATGTACTTCCAATACACTCATTATAATATGGAGAATTTTCCATTAGTTTTTTATCAATATAATCATTACCAAGTTCTTCTGATAATGTCTCTTTACAACTAAATAAATTAGTACCAAGGCCCAGTCTCTCACCATTTATCTTAACACCTAAAGCTGCTAGAGTGGTGGGGTAATAATCAAAGGTTGTAAAGCTTCTATTCTTGTTGCAATCAGTATCAATCGCCGAATTTATAAAGACATTGTAAATTCCTCTTTTCTCTTCATCAATACCATCAAAAGAATATGTATTCATACTTAAATGATCTCCTGCTAATACAATAGTAGTATTTTCATAAAAGTCTTGTTCTTTAATCCAATTAATAAACTCTTCCAATTTTTCACTTGAACAATCTATCGCTGTTAGATATGGATTATCATAAGTATCTTTGCAAGAATTATCAGTATAACCATCAGGGAAATGAGTATCAACTGTTAACATCGTAAAATTAAATGGTTCATCACTTTTAGATATTTCTGTTAATTCCCCTTTAGCATAGTCAAATAACCTTGCATCTTCATATCCCCAAAAAACATAATAATCTTCATCGATTATTCCATCATCAATGGCAGTGTAATAGTCAAATTCAGTATAGTTGCCATGATTTTCAAAGTAGTTTCTTCTTCCTCCAAAAGTTAAATCAGACCCTACCATGATATATTGTCTATATCCTTCTTCATCTAATATATCACCTATAGAATATGCTCCTGGAAGAGTAGTTCCAACTTCATAAGTACTTACATCATCTTGATTGAAAACAGTCTTTAAAGGTATACCTGCAGTATGAGCGACCATAGCAGCCATAGTCCAAGAAGTATTATAAGCCATATGTGCACCACCAACTAAATTAGTAGATGAAAAGTTAATATTATCTTCTGCTAACTCTGTTAATTCAGGGATATAGTTAATATCATATGCACCCCCGTTTTCTTTGTCAGCATAAGTAGATTCCATAGATTCTAGAAATATATATATTAAATTTCTTTTTTCATCAGGAAACTCTAACTCTACTTCTTTAGGATCAACATATAGAGTTTCAAAAAAGTTTGATTCTATATTACTATATTTAATATAATCATAAATATATAAACCACTACTAGCATAATAAATTGCATAAGTAACTAAACCTACTAAGAAGATAAAACTAGTTATTTTATAAAAATTTATTTTAATTATTATCTTTTTTATTTTAATATTTATAAATACTTCTAGATTTTTAAAGAATCTTGTTATAAAAAAGATAATAATAGTTAATATTAAAGAAATTAATATACAATCTATAATAAAACTTATAATCATTTCATTGCTAGCAGTACTTACAGAATTAGTTAAAGTAAGTAATATTTGTTCAAAATTATTAATTTGTGCTTTATCTAAAGCCCAATTTGTACCAAAGATAATAACAAGTGCTAGAAATATTAGAAAATAGTATAAAATGAATTTACTTACTTTTACTGCTTTTTTTACTACTTCTTTTTTTGTCTTTTTTCTTTTTCTCATTTTTTACTTTTTTCCTTATTTCTAAATCTATATCTATATTAGCACTTATTACCTTTAATATATATGGTAAGATAATAGCGATTATTAGACTAAGCCACATATATTTTAAACAAAAATCATAAGTAAAAGTAGAATTTTGATAATTTAAGGAATTATCACTACTAAAAATATAAATAAAAGTATTCATAATCGTTGTGATTAGAAATGTATAAAATAAATACTTTAATACTAAATCACTTGTACTTTTGTTAGTTTTGTCTATTCTTTTTTCTATAAGAATAGAAATACTAGCAGGCATTAATATACATATTAAAAACATATTACCACGTCCTTACTTCTAAATATGTTATATTATAATAGGAAAATAGAGAAAATACAATTCTAAATTTTGGCAGTATCAAAGAATAAGATAATATGAAAATAGAGTTTATAAAGCGTATAAAATACTTTTTAAGTAAAATAGTCAAACTAATTATTTACAATTTAGTATCTTTTGATATAATAACCATAAGTGTTAGTGAAAAGAGTGATGAATATGTCTAATAATATTAAGTTTAAATATAATCATAAAGATTTTGATGAAGATATAAGTGAGGCGATAAAAAGAGTAGAAGATGCTTTTTTTGATTATAAAAATAATCCTAATATTAAGATGAAATATTTGGATTTAAAAGAGTCTATCTATGATTTATGTCTAGTTTTAAAAGAAAAAGTCATAGAGGGGACGATATCTTCTGTTAATGCAGAAGAAATGAAAAATTATTATTGGGGGCTATTATTGAAATGATAGATTTTACAAGTTTATTGTAAAGTGTAAAAAAAAGTATTATAGTGTTAACTCTTGTGTGTTAAAATATTTAGTATAAGAAAGTTGATTTCATATTGACTTCTTGTAAAGTATGATTTATAATAAGTCATACATCTCGAGGTTAGTCCTCAAAAGAGATAATTACAATGCATATTTTGACATTATTATTGATATGAGCATTGTATATTATATTTGAGTAACATTGAGGGTGTAGATTATCTTCTTGCACTGACGCTTACTATTTACTAGTGAGTCTGAGTAAGGTTATATCCTGAAAGAATACAAGTAGGGACTGGGAGACCTACCGTGTTACTCTTGAGCCTACATTCTTTGAATGTGGGCTCTATTAATTTACAGGAGGGTTTGTTAATGACTAGAAATAAGAATTTTACTTCAAAAATAATTGGTTATTTAGATGAAAATATAAGAAAACATTTTAATATAGAAAAATCATCTTCAAAAGAAATAGTTCAATCAAATAAACTTGATATTCATACTAATAAACATGCTAATGATTTTATTACATTGGATAGTTATCATAATACTTTAATGAATATAGATAAAATTATTTCTAGTCCTTATTATGTAGAATATGATAAAAAGAGGAATAGCCTTAAATATTATGGGAAAGTAGACCAATATGTATGTGTAGTAGTTAGGCTAGATAAAAAAGAATATTTTGTCTCAACCTTTTACCCACTAAGTAAAAAGAAAATAGATAAATTAAAAAGCAAAGAAGACCCTAATAATTGATATATTAGGGTCTATCTTCTAAAATCATTTCTTTATCTTTAAAATAATAATGTTTATTACAGATGTCTTTTAATTTGGTCCTATGGGTTATGATATTTAAAGGTTTATTTTTTTACTGCTTTAAATAAATCTTCAATGATACTACTTTACAATAGAACCTATATCATCAGTAATAAGAGCTTGTTTTAACATACCAGGTTTATTTATATTGAAAACGATGATAGGAATTGTTTCTTCCATACATAGAGTAATTGCCGTTAAGTCCATTACTTTTAACTTTTTATTTAATACTTCATTATATGTTGTTTCTTTAATTAATTTAGCATCTTTATACTTTTTAGGATCTTTATCATAGATACCATCTACATTAGTTGCTTTTACTAAAATATCGGCATTAATCTCTGCTGCTCTTAAAGCTGCTGCCGTATCAGTTGAAAAGAAGGGGTTACCTGTACCACAACCGAATATTACAACTCTACCTTTTTCAAGATGTTTCTCACACTTTTCACGTAAATAGAATTCAGCAACTTTTCTCATCTCGATAGCAGTTTCAACTCTTACTGGAACACCTATTTGTCTAAAAGCATCTTGTAAAGCTAGAGCATTCATAGTAGTTGCAAGCATACCAATATAATCAGATGTCTGTCGCTCCATAAAGTCATTCGCCTTACCTCTCCAGAAGTTTCCTCCTCCTACAACTATTGCAATAGAAAAGTCCATATCAAGACAATCTTTAACTTCTTTAGCAATTTCTATTACTCTTTCAAAGTCAATACCATTATCTTTAGAACCACTTAAAGCTTCTCCTGATAACTTTAATAAAATTCTTTTTTTATTCATAGTTTCACTTCCTTAGTATTAGTATATCATGTCGTATTTTTAGTAGCAATTTTTTCTTTAAAAAATAAATTATCTTTGTTATACTTGTTTTATAGCGAAAGGATAGTGATTAAATGAAATATGTTTATGCCTTTAGTGAAGGCAATAAGGATATGAGAGAGTTGTTAGGAGGAAAAGGAGCTAATCTTGCTGAGATGACAAAAATTGGTTTACCTGTACCTCATGGCTTTACAGTAACAACTGAAGCTTGCTTAAAATACTATAAAGATAATGAAGAGATTAGTGATGATATTAAAGAAGAAATTTTTAAAGAACTAGCTAATCTTGAAAATGTAACTGGTAAGAAAATGGGGGATGCTAAAAATCCATTACTAGTATCAGTTAGAAGTGGAGCGAGAAGTTCTATGCCAGGAATGATGGATACAATACTTAATCTTGGTATGAATGATGAAGTTGTAGAAACACTTGCTAAACTTACTGATAATAAGAGATTTGCTTATGACTGTTATCGTCGTTTTATTCAAATGTTTGCCGATGTAGTTATGGGCTTTCCAAAGAGTTCTTTTGAATATTTATTTGAAGATATTAAGAAAGAAAAAAATAAAGAACTTGATACTGATTTAACTGCCGATGACTTAGTTGAAGTTGTAGATAGATATAAAGAAGAATATAAAAAACATGCCGGTGAAGAGTTTCCACAAGATGCTAAAGTACAATTAATTGAAGCGGTTAAAGCTGTCTTTAGAAGTTGGAACAATGATAGAGCGATTACTTATAGACGTCTTAATGATATTCCAGGTGACTGGGGTACTGCTGTTAATGTTCAAGAGATGGTTTATGGTAATATGGGTGAAAGCAGTGGTACTGGTGTTGCATTTACTAGAAATCCTGCTACTGGAGAAGCTAAGTTATATGGAGAATATCTAATTAATGCTCAAGGAGAGGATGTAGTTGCAGGTATTAGAACTCCACAGTCTATTGATACTTTAAAAGAAGTTATGCCAGAATGTTTCGATGAGTTTGTTAAGATATGTAAAACACTAGAAGACCATTATAAAGATATGCAAGATATGGAGTTTACCATTGAAAATGGTAAGTTATTTATGCTTCAAACTAGAAGTGGTAAAAGAACGGCAGAAGCTGCTCTTAGAATTGCTGTAGAACTTGTTAATGAAGGTAAGATTACTAAAGAAGAAGCTCTTTTAAGAGTAGAACCTAAACAACTAGAACAATTATTACATCCTGCTTTTGATAAAGATACTTTAAGTAAAGCGAAAGTTATTGGTAAAGGTTTAGCTGCTTCTCCTGGAGCAGCAACTGGACACTTATATTTTAGTGCCGATGATGTTATGAAAGCTCATGAAAATGGTGTAGAAGATATAATATTAGCAAGAGAAGAAACATCTCCAGAAGATATTGAAGGTATGAATATCGCTCGTGGTATTTTAACTGTTAGAGGTGGAATGACTTCACATGCTGCCGTAGTCGCTCGTGGTATGGGTACTTGTTGTGTATCAGGTTGTTCTGATGTTGTAGTTGATGTTAATAAGAAAACTTTAACTACTAAAGATGGTAAAGTCTTTAAAGAAGGTGATTACCTTAGTTTAGATGGTTCAACTGGTAATGTTTATGGAGAAGAGATAAAGACAGTTCCTGCATCTATTAGTGGTAACTTTGAAATATTCATGAACTGGGCTGATGAAGTAGCAGATTTAGAGGTTAGAACTAATGCTGATAATCCAAGGGATGCTAAAGTTGCAAGAGACTTTGGTGCTAAAGGTATTGGACTTTGTCGTACAGAGCATATGTTCTTTGATAGTGAGAGAATCTTTAACTTTAGAAAGATGATAGTCGCTCCAACTTTAGAAAAACGTGAAGAAGCACTAGATAAGATTTTACCTTATCAAAAAGATGACTTTAAAGAGTTATTTAAAGTAATGGATGGTTATGAAGTTACTATTAGATTCTTAGATCCACCACTACATGAGTTCTTACCTCATACTGATGATGAGATTAAAGCTCTTGCCAAAGACTTAGATATGGACTTTGTTTCTTTAAAGAATAAAGTAGAGTCCCTAAAAGAATTTAATCCAATGATGGGTCATCGTGGTTGCCGTCTTGCTGTTACTTATCCTGAAATTGCTGTTATGCAAACAAAAGCTGTTATAAATGCTGCTTTAGAAGTAGAAAAAGAGGGTATTAAAGTAACACCTGAAATTATGATACCTTTAGTAGGAGATGTTAATGAGTTAAAATATGTTAAGAATATAGTAGTTGAAACAGCTGATGCTATTATTAAAGATAATAACAGTGATTTAAAATATAAAGTAGGTACTATGATAGAAATACCAAGAGCAGCCATTCTAGCAGATAAAATAGCAGAAGAAGCAGAGTTCTTCAGTTTTGGTACTAATGATTTAACCCAAATGACTTATGGATTCTCAAGAGATGATGCTTCTAAGTTCTTGAGTGATTACTATGAGAAGAAAATATTTGTAAATGATCCTTTCGCAAGCCTAGATACTGTTGGTGTAGGTAAATTAGTAAAAATGGCTTCTGAACTTGGTAGAAGTACAAGAAGTGATATCAAACTAGGCATCTGTGGAGAACATGGAGGAGATCCTAAGAGTATAGCTTTCTGTCATAAAGTTGGTCTTAACTATGTTTCTTGTAGTCCATTTAGAGTACCTGTGGCAAGACTTGCTGCTGCAAGGGCTAAATTAGAGAATTAATATGTCATTATATGATAGAATGCTTAATATTGCTAATATAGATAAAGAATCTATTATTAGAAAAGCAATAGAAAATACTAAAAGTGACTTAGATGGATTAGAGTATGAGAGAATGTGTTTAGTATATAATTGGTATTTATATGAGAATCTAAAAGATATGTCATGTCTTGCTTATATAGTTGATACTGATGATTTAGGATTTGATTATAAGCATAGATTTGTTTTAGTACCAGATAATAATTTATATTATTTAGTAGATTTAACCTATAAACAATTTGGTAAAGATGATGATATATTAAGTAAATTATCTAGTGATGGTTATGAAAAGATAGATAATGATAAATACTGTTACTATTTGAGTAAGGTAACTGGTAGTGATAAAGATATAACAATTGATGAAAGCTTGTTTAAAGAAACAAATAGACTTGGTAAATAATATCAAGTCCTTTAGTTACTATTTTAACTATAAAAGCAGTTATATTTCTTAAACCTACGAATATAATATAAATGTATACTTATTGACATTTATGTTAAAGTATAGTATATTAGTATTGCATTTAAGAAATGTAATATGTACATGTTAGCCGCTCTTGGATGGTGCGGGTTATAAATTATTCCAATCGTGAAATGTTAACCGCTCTCGGATGGTGCGGGATACAAATTATTCCGATCGAAAATGTTTGAAAACTTTATTCTTTTGAATAGGGTTTTCTTTTTTCTATAATGACAAGAGAAGTTGCTAATAAAAAATCGGTTATATTATTACAAAATGCTTTTCCTACATTAGAAAAATATATAAATCATCCCCATATAACAAATGGTAAACCACTTAAAGTAATAGATACATTAAAAGATGAAATAACTAGCAATTTTATTACTTATTATCTTTAAAGAAACAAGGTATTAGTTTATTTTTCACTTATATTGATAGAATTAAAGAAATGATATTTGAAGAACTTGGCAAATAATAATCTCAAAAATCTTTATAAATATTTGGAAAATTGCATACAATAACAGTGTATACTATATATTGACATTTATGTCAATATATAGTATATTATTATTGCATTTAAGAAATGTAATATGTAAATGTTAGCCGCTTATGGATGGTGCGGGTTATAAATGATTCCAATCGCGAAATGTTAGTCGCTTCCGAGTGGTGCGAGTTATAAATGATCTCGGTCGAAAATGTTTGAAAACTTTATTCTTTTGAATAAAGTTTTCTTTTTTCTAAAAATAGAACTTTTGTACTTGCAAACAAAGTTATAATTTGATATATTTTAGTTACAAGTTATATTTGTTATTGGGGGTGTTTATAAAATGAGAGTTAAAACGGGATATATTTATCATATTAAAGATGAATTTTTTGATAAGATTAATGACAAAGGTTTAATGATAAATCATGAAAATGGACGAGCAAGACCTACTTACTTTACGATTAAAGATAAGGATATATTATGGTTTATTCCATTAAGTAGTAAAGTTTCTAAGTATCAACCTATAATAGATAAAAAGGTTAAGAAATATGGAGATTGTCGTTCTATAATGATAAGAGAAATTGCCGAAAAGAAATCTGTTATATTATTGCAAAATGCTTTTCCTACATTAGAAAAATATATAGATCATCCACATACAATAAATGGTGCTCCTGCTAGAGTTGCTGATAATTTAAAAGATGAGATTTTACAAAATTTTAATTCATTATTAGCTTTAAAGAAACAAGGAATTAATTTGTTTTTCACTGATATTGATAAAATAAAAGAAATGATGCATGAAGAACTTGGCAAATAATGTCAAGTCTTTTTCTTTTAATATTAAACTATTAATATTTGTGGTATACTTTTATTGACATGAAAAGGGGAAGTGTTATGAGTAAGACTACGAGTAAAAAAGCAAAAAAGAAAAAGTATACTACTAGACTTGAAAAAAATAAAAGAATTTATTATAAAAATAATTCAGTTAAAGATAGTCATAAAAAAAGTAATAATAAACTTATTTTAATTGTTTTAGTAATTAGTTTGTTTGTTAATGCCTTTTTTTTGTTAAGAGTTAATAATTTAGATTCATCAGTTGATAGTCTAAATACAACTATTGAAGAGAATAAAAAAGATTATGAAAAAGAGATAGAAAGTTTAAAGGATGAATATACTAATTACTTATTTTTAGGAGATTCAATTACTGATTTTTATGACTTAGATAAATATTATAAAGGACTACCTATTGTAAATAGTGGTATTTCTGGGAATACAACAGATGATATTTTAGATGATATGAAGGGGAGAGTATATGATTATAATCCATCTAAAGTGTTTCTATTGATTGGTACTAATGATTTAATTCATGATGTTAGTGTAGATGATATTGTTTCTAATATTGAAAGAATAATTAATGAAATTAATAGTAATGAACCACAAGCAGAAATTTATGTTGAGAGTGTTTATCCTGTTAATGATGATTTAGATGAAGATATGGTTGATGTTAGAAATAATGATGATATTATGGATATAAATGAAAAAATAGAAAAATATTGTGATGATAATAATTATACATATATTAATATGTATGATAAATTACTTGATGATGATGGCAACTTTAATGAAGAGTTTACTGATGATGGCTTACATCCTAATAGTAGGGGATATGAAGTTATTACTGAGGAGATTAAGAAATATTTAGACTAGTTATATAATTCGTGTTATACTATAGTTGTTAAGGAGAAAAGTATGAAAAAAGATAAGATTGAATATTTATTTGATAGTGTATGTAAACTTTTTCATTTGAAATTTAAGTCTAAAACACGTAAGTTGTTAATTCAAATATTTAAGTTTGTTATAGTTGGGGGTATTGCAACTATTATTGACTTTGTTTTTCTTTATATATTTAGAGAATTTTGTCATTTTCCAGTACTTGTTTCTAACACTTTATCATTTTGTATTTCTGTTATTTATAACTATACTGCAAGTGTTAAATGGGTATTTGATGTTAATAAAGAAAAAGATGCTAAAAAGCAATTTATTATTTTTATAGTATTTAGTGTTATAGGACTTTTACTTAATAATGCAATTATGTGGCTAACAGTAGATTTCTTAAGTATCTATTATATGCTTGCTAAGATAATTGCAACAGTTATAGTTATGGTATTTAACTTTGTAACTAGAAAGATTTTTTTAGAATAGAGGAGCTTATTATGGATAAAATATCAGTTATTGTACCTTGTTATAATGAAGAAGAGTCAATACCTTTATTTAATATAGAGATTAATAAAGTGATTGATAAGATGAAAGAAGTGTCTTTTGAACTAATTTTTGTAGATGATGGGAGCAGGGATAAAACTCTTGATATTATTAAAGAACTTTCAAAGAATGATAAAAATATTAGATATATTTCTTTTTCAAGGAACTTTGGAAAAGAAGCAGCTATTTATGCAGGGCTTGAGTATTGTACGGGAGACTATGTAACTTTACTTGATGCTGATTTACAAGATTCACCTGAATTTATAGAGAAAATGTATAAAATTATTACAACAGAGGATGTTGATTGTGTAGGACTTAAGACAGATACTCATAAAGAATATGGTATCTTTAGAAGATTTTTAACAAGATGTTATTATAAATTAATATCTAAGTTATCAAAAGTAGAAATGGTTCCCGGGGCTAGAGATTTTAGATTAATGACAAGACAAATGGTAAATGCAATACTAGAATTAAAAGAGTATAATCGTTATAGTAAAGGCATATTTAGTTTTGTTGGCTTTAAAACTAAATGGTTATCTTATGAAGTCCCAAAAAGGGTAGCAGGGAAAAGTAAATGGAATATTTTTAAATTATTTACTTATGCAGTCGATGCAATTATAGGGTACTCTACTGTTCCTTTAACAATTGCAGTAATTGTTGGAGTATTATTTTGTTTAATATCATTAATTTCTATTATCTTTATTATTATTAGGACTTTAATATTTGGAGATCCTGTAGCAGGTTGGCCATCTTTAGTTTGTATTATGTTTTTCTTAAGTGGAATTCAATTATTTTGTACAGGAATAAGTGGAGCTTATATTTCTAAAACATATACAGAAGTTAAAGGTAGGCCTATTTATATAGTAAGAGAAACTGAAAAAAAGTCAAAAATGAACGAAAATGAACGAAAAACATTAATAAATAAGGAAAAAGGATGGCAAAAATGAACGAAAATGAACGAAAAGTTGATTTATTAAAATTATGATGATATATTTAATGTAAGGTGAATGTTATGAAATATGAAAATGAAAAAATAGAGTTTAAAAGAGAAATAAGTAATTCCTTAGTAAAAGAAGTTATTGCTTTTTGCAATTCCTCTGGAGGTACTATAATTATTGGATATAATGATGATGGTAGTGTATGTGGTTTAGAAAACGCTAAAGAAGATTTAGATAAAATTAGTAATAAACTTCATGATAGTATTGAACCAGATATTAGCTTTTTAGTTGCACCAAGAATAGAAAAAGAAGATGGGAAAGACATTATCATTATTGAGGTGTTACAAGGAACAAATAAACCTTACTATATTAAATCAAAAGGAATGACAAGTGAAGGTGTTTATGTAAGATTAGGTGCTACTAGTCAACCTGCTAATAGAGATTCTATTAGAGATATGATTGTAGAATCATCTGGAATTACTTTTGAAAAGAATATTAGTATCACTCAAAATTTAACTTTTATGTATACAGAACGTATTTTTAAAGAAAAAAATATTGCCTTTGGTATTAGAGAACAAAAGACCTTAGGAATAATTAATGATAAAGATAAATATACAAATTTAGGATTACTATTATCAGATCAGTGTCCTTATTTAATAAAAATGGCTGTATATAAAGATGGTGTAAAAAAAGAATTTATTGATAGAAAAATAACTAGTGTTGGAAGTGTTTTACAACAATTAGAAGAAGCTTTAAGTTATTTAAAATTAAATAATAGAATTAGTGGAAAAATTGAGGGGATGGAAAGGATAGATACTTATGATTATCCAGAAGAAAGTATTAGAGAAGTTTTATTAAATTGTATTGGACATCGTAATTATGAAATACCAGGTAGTACCATAGTAAATATTTTTACAGATAGAATGGAATTTTTAAGTTTAGGGGGACTTGTTAAAGGATTAACTATTGATGATATTAAGTTGGGTATTTCATCGTCTAGAAATCCTAGACTAATAAGTATATTTCATAGATTAGGATTAGTAGAAGCATATGGCAGTGGTATACCTAGAATGCTTGAGTTATATAGAAATTCTCCTAAGTTACCAGAGATTAAAGTGGCTCCTAACAGTTTTTTAGTAGTTTTGCCTAAAATGTCTTTAAAAAAAGAATATGTTGAAATTATAGATTATTTAAAAGAAAAAGATTATGCTACTAGAGAAGAAATAGAAAAGATTTTAGGGATGAAAAAAGTTGCTACTTTATCTGTGTTAAATGAAATGTTAGATAGAAATATTATTTTAAAACAAGGTAATTCAAGAGATATTATATATAAGTTAAGGATGTGATAGTATGTCTTCTTTTGCTAAGAAAAATATAAGTATAATATGTATGTTGTTTCTTTTAAGTGGTCCTATGATTGACTTTGTTACAGGAGTAATGTTACATATTTTTGATGTTAGTTTAACTTTAGGACTGATTTTAAGAATACTTTTCTTATTCTTTATTTTTTATGTTACAACTTTTATTTATAACAAAAAGAATAATTTATTATACTATGGGATATTTGGTATTTATCTTTTACTCTTTATATTAGGATTAGTTCTTTTTAAAGATAATCCTAATTACTTTAGAGAGATTCAAAATACATTTAGATTGTTTTATTTTCCATTATTGTTAATATCTTTATTTAGTATAAGAAAAGAGATTAAGATTAGTAATATCAGTTTAGTTATAACTCTTTGTTTATATTTAATATTAATATTTATACCTCTAGCATTAGGTATAGGTTTTGAAAGCTATGCAATTACTAAAGAAGGAACATTAGGTTTTTATAACTCTGCTAATGAAATAAGTGCTATTATTGCAATATTAACACCTATTTTATTTATTATTTTTTATGAGAGTAAAAATGTAATCTTTAAATTATTTATTACCTTTATTTATTTTGTAGTTATATTAAGTGTAGGGACAAAAACACCATTACTTGCTTTAATTATAAGTCTTTTTGTGGTATTTATTTATATATTATATAAATCAGTAGTAGATAAAAAATACCATATAGTAACAACTTTTACTGCTATTATAGTAGCACTTGCTATCGTAGTTATTGTAATCGCTCCTAGAACTAGTTTTTATAAGAATATAGAAGTGCATCTTGATTATTTAAAGGTTGATAATATCTTTGATATCTTTAAAGAGGAGAGATTAGTAGATCATTTTATCTTTAGTCAAAGATTAACTTTCTTACACAATAAAGATAGGCTTTATGATAATGCTAATCCTTATCAAAAGTTATTTGGAATTGGCTATTATAAAGATAATGGTAAAGAGTTAAAAAGTATAGAGATGGATTATTTTGATGTTTATTATAATCAAGGTATAGTAGGGTTTATTATTTTCTTTGTACCATATTTATACATTTTAATATCAGTCTTACAAGAACGAAATAGTTTTTCATTTAGACAATTAATGTTATATTTAAGTCTTTTCTTAGTAATTGTATTATCATTATTTACAGGTCATATTATAACTGCACCTTCTGTTAGTCTTATAGTTTGTTTTCTTCTTTTATCACTTACTAAAAAAGATAAAAAGGAGTTGTTATTTACTGGTGTTAATTTAAATATTGGGGGAATTGAAAAGTCTTTAGTTAATTTAGTTAATAGAATAGATAAAGATAAATATAAAGTAACAATAATATTAGAAGAAAAAGAAGGAGAACTTTTAGAGAAGTTAGATAAATCTATAGAAGTAAAAGAGTTTAAAGTTTCTAATAATAAAAATAAAGTTATTAGAAAAGTTGTTAATGTATTAAGAAGATGTGCCTATTCAATCTTTAACTATCATACCTATGACTTTAGTTGTTGTTATGCTACTTATAGTTATAGTGGTAATAAAATAACAAGAATATCATCTTTAAATAATTCAATTTATATTCATAGTGATTATAGTTATATTTATCCTGATTTAGAAGACTTTAGAAGATTCTTTGATACACGTGATATTTATGACTTTAAAACTATATTCTTTGTTTCTAATGAATCACGTCATAAGTTTACAAAGATATATCCTGGATTAAAGGATAGATGTTTAGTTTTTAATAACTTTATTAATATTTTAGAAATAGAATCTTTAAGTAATGAAAAAATCTCTTTAACTAAACCAAGAGGTAAGACTTTATTTGTCTTTGTAGGTAGACTTGATGATGTTTCTAAAAAGTTAGGTAGAGCCTTTAAACTAGTATCATCACTTGATAAAGTCATGCTTTGGGTAGTAGGAGATGGTCCTAGTAAAGATGATTATATTAAAGAAGTTAAGAAGTTAGGTATAGAAGATAAAGTTATGTTTGTGGGTTCTAAAATAAATCCTTATCCTTATATGAAAAGAGCAGACTATTTAATATTAACATCTAATTATGAAGGGTTTCCTGTTGTTTATTTAGAAGGACTTGCTTTAAAGAAAAAGTTAATTACTACTATTAAAGTTAGTGATGATGTGATAAAGATTGGTAAAAACTATGGAGAAGTTATACCTACTAATGATAGAAAAATGTTAGAACAAGTTAGAGAAATATTAAATAGTAAAGATAAAAAAGATATATCTTTGGATTTGGAAGAGATACAAAATATGCGAATGAAAAAGTTAGAAACTATCTTTGATGGAGGTGATTTCTAATGAAGAAACCTAAATTTAGTATTATTGTTCCTGTTTATAATACAGAAAAATATCTAAAAAGATGTTTAGATAGTATAAAGAGTCAAAGCTTTAAAGATTATGAAGTTATTATTGTTAATGATGGTTCTACTGATAATAGTAGTGATATTATTAGTAAATATTCTTATAAAGTTATAAATCAAGAAAATCAGGGCTTAAGTATGGCTCGTAATAATGGGGTAAAAGATGCAAGTGGTGAATATTTAATCTTTTTAGATAGTGATGATTATATAGAAAAAGATTTACTAAAAGAAATAAATAACTCATTATCTAATAACCCTGATTTAGTAAGATATCAAATAAAAGAAGTATTTGATAATAAAAGTGATATTAATTATGAAGAGACTCCTTTTGATAATAAAAATGGAGTAGATGCCTTTAAATTTATTACAAACTATCACTTCGTAGAAAATGCTTGGGCTTATGCCATTAAAAGAGAGTTTTATTTAAAAGAGAGGTTTTCTTTTAAGAAGGGTACTTATCATGAAGACTTTGGATTAATGCCTTTAGTTATTATTAAATCTAAGATAGTAAATAGTATTAATTATGTAGGTTACTGTTATTATCAAAGAGATGGAAGTATTATGAATAGTAGTGACTATTCTAAGACTAAAAAGAAAGTTAAGGACTTTTATAATCATTATTTATATTTAACTAAAGAGATAAATAAAACTAAGTTAGATAAAACTTACTTTATGAGTTTTATTAGTAATAGTTTAATATTAAAAATAACAGAGTTAAAAAGTAAAGATTATAAAGATGCTTTAACTAGATTAAAAAAGGATAAAGTATTTGATAATCTGCTTAATGATACTTTTTTTAGAAAGATAAAGAAGACTTTAGTAAGGATTAGTCCTAAACTATATTATAGGAGGTAAGTATGGTTGATATAAGTATAATAGTACCAATTTATAATGCTAGTAAGTATTTAAAGAAATGTTTAGATTCACTAGTTAATCAGACTAAAAAAGAATTAGAGTTTATTTTAATTAATGATGGTTCTACTGATGATAGTGAATCTATTATTAAAAGTTATAATGATTCTAGAATTAAATACTTTAAAAGAAGTAATCATGGTATAGGCAAGACAAGAAACTTTGGTATTAATAAAAGTACTGGTAAATATATTATGTTTTTAGATAGTGATGATTACTTAGAAGAGAATGCTTGTGAAGTATTATACGAAAAAATAGATAAAGAAAAACTTGATTTAGTAGTTTGTGATTTTTATAGAGTAAATAGTAATTCTAAAATAATAGAAAAAATTATTAGCTTTAAAAACACTTCATTAAAAGATAATCCTAATTTATTATTAAATGTTAATCTTGCACCTTGGAATAAGATTTATAGAAGTGATTTAATTAAAAATAATAATATAAAATTTATAGAGGATTTAAAATATGAAGATGCTCCTTTTGTAACATTATCTTTATTAAAATCAAAAAGGATAGGTAAAGTTGATAAACCTTTAATAAATTATACTATTCATGAGAAAAGTGAGACTACAGTTAGAGATGAGAGAATTTTTGATATTATAAAAATAGTTGATATTATTAGAAGTTATTTTAAAGATTACTCTTTGAGTAGAGAAGTTATTGATACTTTGACTATTAAAATATTAGTTAATTATAATATACAAGGGAGAAATATAAAAGATAAAGATATTAGAAATAAATTTATTGATGAGACTTTCTCTTATTTAGAAAAAAATATTCCTAATTATAAGAGTAATATTTACTTTAAAGAAAGAAGTATGTTAAAATCATTTATAGAAAAGAGTAAGGTATTAAGTAAATTATATTGTGATTTATATAGAAGGAAGTGAATACTTTGATTAAGGAAAGAGAATGCTGGGCTGATATATTAAAAGGAATTGGGGCAATTCTTGTTGCGATAGGACATTTAGTGTTATATGATGGAGTTACTAAGACTTATATATATTCATTTCACATGCCTCTTTTCTTTTTTATATCTGGTTATTTATATCATCATACAAAAAGTTTTAAAACTTTTTGTATTCGTAAAGCAAAAAGCTTGTTAGTTCCATATTTTGTTTTTGCTTTTATTTCAATTGTAGTTACATATTTTTTAGAAGGAATTTATTTATCTAAAAGAGAAATACTAGCAAATTATTTTTTCGTTAATGGATCATTTGCATTTAACTCTTCTCTTTGGTTTTTAATTATTATGTTTTTTATGTTAATTCTCTTTTATTTTATAAAAGAGAATGTTAAAATTGAAAAACCAATTTTAACATTAATAACAATAATAATATTATTAATTATCTGTATTTTTTTTAGTACAAATCAGATTAAATTATACTTTGGCTTAGAAATTGTACCACATGCTTTATTAATATTTTATATTGGGTACTTATATAAGTTATATAAAAATAAGATTAATAAATTTATCAATAGAGTTTTACATAATAATATAAGTTTTATTTTACAAGTGATTATATTATTAGTGATTTCTTTTTATCTTTCTTTATTAAATGGAAGAGTTAATATGTCAACAAGTATTTATAATAATTATTTTTTATACTTGCTTGTCGCTATTATTAGTATTTATGTATATGTATTAATTTCTAAGAAGATAGAACTTAGTAAAAATAAATTTAGTGTTAGGATTAGTAATGTTTTAGTTAGATTTAGTTTCTTATCTTTATTTATGTTTTGTACACAAAGATTAATTTTTAAAGTTTATTATAAAATACAAGATGTTATTGGTATTGATTTGATGAGCGGAGAAAATATTTTAATTACAACTTTTATGATTTTACTTACATTGTTAATATATTATTTGTATGATAGAATAAAATATATAATTGTGAGGATGGTGAATTATGAAAAAGTTTAGAATTATATTTGGAATATTTATACTTTGTGTATTTGGTGCTGTGTTGCCAGTTAATGCTGAAGAGGTTACTACTACAGGATGGCATGAAATAGATGGAAAATATTATTATTATGATAGTACTATAGGAGATTATTTAACTGGTTGGCAGGATATAGATGGCTTAAGATATTACTTTGATCCTGTTACAAAAGAAAGATATCAAGGAATTAGAGAAGTAGATGGAAAGAATTATTTCTTTGGAGTGACTCAGGGAAAGTTGATGTTAGGTTATGGATTTATAGATTATAATGGAGAAAGATATTATGCAGATCCAGAAACCGGAGAAGTAGCAAGTAATGTTACAATAGTTGATGGAATACCATATTTTTTTGGAATAACTAAATTTAAAATGATGAAAGGTTTATTTGAATATAATGGTGATTATTTTTATACAAACAATGAGGGAGTATTACAGGTAGGATGGCAGGAAATAAATAATAAGTACTATTATTTTGACAAAAGTTCATATAAAGGATTAACAGGATGGCATGAAATAGATGGTTTGAGATATTACTTTGATCCTGTTACTAAAGAAAGATATCAGGGAATTAGAGAAGTAGATGGGGTTAATTATTTTTTTGGAGTGACTCAGGGGAAATTGATGTTAGGTTATGGATTTATAGATTATAATGGAGAAAGATATTATGCAGATCCAGAAACCGGAGAAGTAGCAAGTAATGTTACAATAGTTGATGGAATACCATATTTTTTTGGAATAACTAAATTTAAAATGATGAAAGGTTTATTTGAATATAATGGTGATTATTTTTATACAAACAATGAGGGAGTATTACAGGTAGGATGGCAGGAAATAAATAATAAGTACTATTATTTTGACAAAAGTTCATATAAAGGATTAACAGGATGGCATGAAATAGATGGTTTGAGATATTACTTTGATCCTGTTACTAAAGAAAGATATCAGGGAATTAGAGAAGTAGATGGGGTTAATTATTTTTTTGGAGTGACTCAGGGGAAATTGATGTTAGGTTATGGATTTATAGATTATAATGGAGAAAGATATTATGCAGATCCAGAAACCGGAGAAGTAGCAAG
>CALVIS010000019.1 GCA_944331805.1 uncultured Bacilli bacterium | reverse complement strand
TTTGCAAAGTGTAAAGTTCATTTTTACTACTTTACACTTTAAAAATAATGAAAAATTTAAAAAAACGGAAACTCAAAGCATGTTCTAATTGCTATTTTTATTTTATAATGATATACTTATATCGTGATTGGGGTGCTTGTTATGAAGAAAAGGATTTTAGTATCAATTATATTTTTATTTTATATTTTTTTAGTACCTATGGGAGTAGAAGCTAAAACACAATGTGAATATGTTTTGGATAGAGATGATTTTATACCAGTTACATTTCTTTTAGAAACTGAAGATAATAATAAAAAATTAACTAAGGTAACACTTTTTGCAGAAACTTCTGTTGACCTTGGTGAGCCCAAATTTGCTAATGGTAAAGGGCTTGATTTAAATGATGATGGAACCTGTCCTAATATTGTTGTTTATGATCAACAGATAATTGGGGGCTATAAAATATATAAAACAATGAATACATGTCGCGATGGTTTTCTTACTGCTAATGATAGATGTTATGAATTGACTGGTTCTTTTAGAGATCCTAGTTCTTCTGAGTCTGATCAGACTGGGGCTGGTAGTCAATATAGAGCATCCTTGTCAAATTCTAGTGACAATAGTTGTAGTTATATACATACATTTGAAGGCTTTAATGATAGTGTTATTACTAATACTATAACAGTTGATAAAAAAGGAGATAATGATGTAGATGGAAGTTGTGATGTTTATCTTGCAAATTCATGTAGGCTTAATATAGATGTTCCTGGTAATTTTTATAATAGTAATAATCAATTTGTTTGTCCAGCATATGTTTATATAACTAGTGAAGCAGGTGGAAGAGATGCGACTAATTATACATTAACATTATATGATACTGGTGGTGAAAGTGATGAAGATAGATCTGGGCCATTGACTGGTGAAGAGAATTGGGAAGAACTTGGAGAAGATGTAGGTTCAGAAGACTTTAATACAAATATAGAATGCTCAGATATTATAAATATGGAAGAAGGACATGTTGGGTGGATTCTTAATACAATATTGAATTATATAAAAATAATAGGTCCTATACTAGTTGTATTATTAAGTTCAATAGATTTTATAAAAGCAGTAGTTGGTACAGATGAGAAGACAATGAAAGAAGCACAGAGTAAGTTAATTATTAGATTAGTAGCAGCAGTATGTTTATTCTTAGTACCTACTTTAGTTCAATTATTATTATCATTTATTAATGCTACAACATGTACATTAGGATAATTATTAATCAAAAGGTAAATTGCAACTTTTGATAATAATCTTAATATAGTTTTTGAAGAATTGTTTATTCCAAGAAAAGTTTTGTCAATAGTCAGTAAAACATTCCATGTTTATTCAAAAAAATAAATTTTCTTCCATTATAATATAATGATTTGCTAATAAAATATAAAAACAGAAGGGATTTATATTAAAAAGCAAAAACAAAGTCTAAAGATAAAAGATATAGGAAAGAACCAAGTGTCATATACAAAGTACAACTATATGTACCATATTGCGTTTATTTCTAATTTTAGAAATAAAGTAGTATATGTCACAACTATATAGGAACATTTGAGTAATTCTAAGGTAATTATATGGATACGAGTACGTGAACAATAGTAGAAGTTTATACTTGAATAAATAATATTCACATGTTAGTAAAAATGCCAGCTAAATTTAGTGTATTATAATTAGGGGATAATTGAAAAATAAAAGTGCATTTAAAAGAATAAAGGCATGAAAAAAATTAAGTAATAGAAGAATAATAAAAATATCATTATATAAAATTAAAAAAGTATTAGTAGATATAATGTGTTATATGTCTCAATATATAATTCAAATTTTCCACAAAAAAATACTTTCTTCGATTTATCCTAAATGTAAATAAATTAAAATTGCTATTTTTATTTTCTAATGCTATACTTATATTGTGATTGAGGTAAAGTTTAATATGATGAAGAAAATTTCGATATATTTTATAATTTTATTTTGTATTATAATAGTACCTTTTGAAACATGTGCTAAGGAATCACTTGGAACATGTGTTTATGAACTTAATCCAGAACAATTATCAATGTCTAATCAAATCATGAATTTAAAGCTCACAGTAACTATTTATGATGATCATAGTACTGGACAAAGAAAATTTCTCGGTACTACAATAGATGGAGATAGTATAGATGTTAAGCCTGCAAATAACATATTTTTACCTTATACTAGTATATCATTAAAGTATACAAAAATGTTTGACAAAGATGGTAAATTTTATCAAGCATATGAAGAGAGAAATAATTGCCCTACAATGCAATTTATTAATGATATGAATTTTCTAGAATTTTATGTTAATGGTAATCATTATGTTCCTAGCACAGCAAAGTCTCAGACAATCACACCTGAAATAGAAGATAGTTCCAGTGAGATACCTTCAAGTCCCAAAGTAACTTATTGTAATAATAGAATTAGAACATTAGACTCACTTGATATAGATGTAGGATTTACAACAACTGAACAAAATGGTATAAAAGAATATACTATTGAAATACTTGGTAATTCAAATACTGTAAAATATAATGAAATAAACGCAATAGGTAATTATGCTTTTAAAATTAGAGAAGAAGATTATGATGTATATTGGAGTGATTCTTGTGAGGATGCACATTTTTATATAGCAGGAGGAAATGTTGTATCTGGAGAAGTAATGACTATTCAAACTATTAAACCAGAAAATTGGGATGATGCTGCTGAAGAGGATGCTGAATGGGAAGAACTTGGAGAAGATGTAAGTTCGGAAGATTTTGATAAAAATATAGAATGTCCTGATATAATAGATATAAATGATGTTGGTTCAGTAGGCTGGTTACTTAATACAATACTGAATTATATAAAAATAATAGGTCCTATACTAGTTGTATTATTAAGTTCAATAGATTTTATAAAAGCAGTAGTTGGTACAGATGAGAAGACAATGAAAGAAGCACAGAGTAAGTTAATTATTAGATTAGTAGCAGCAGTATGTTTATTCTTAGTACCTACTTTAGTTCAATTATTATTATCATTTATTAATGCTACAACATGTACATTTGGATAATTATAGGACAAATAATATTTGTTCTATAATTGCTATTTGTTTTTATTTTTGATACAATAATAAAAAATAGGTAATTATATGGAAGAGAAGTGAACGATATGTTTTGGAATGATCCAGGTTTTATAGCTGATTTTATTAGAGGATTTTTTGCAGTATTAGATAGTATTGGATATTTCTTTTTAGGAGGAATATTTAATATATTTTTTGCTATTGCAAATGCCAATATTTTTCAAGGCGATTTAATAAATACGTTTTATTCAAGAGTCCAGATGATATTAGGTATTTTAATGATTTTTAGATTATCTATTACACTTCTACAAATTATTCTTAATCCTGATTTGTTCAAAGATAATCAAAAAGGAGCAGCTTCTCTTATTAAGAGAATTGCAATTATGCTTGTTTTGTTATCATTGATTGTTCCTATAGATATACCTGATACAGATGGTAATCCGTTAAATGAGCAGTTTAGGAGTAATGGTATTCTCTTTGGTTTCTTATACCAATTTCAAAATAGTGTAGTTGAAGATAATATTTTAGGTAAATTAATTCTTGGTTCTAATACAGAAAGCACTGGCTCAAATGAAGGAGGAACTCAACTTCCTGGTATGGAAAACGTTGGTGATGTTATAACTGCTGATATTGCCAAAGCTTTTATTACACCAACTTTAAATGATGGATTTGATGATATTACAGAGGATAATTTTGAAGATGCTGCAGCTTGTTCTGATGTTGTCACTCCGTATTTTAATAGTGAACTTACTTCTGGTACTTTATTAGATCATATAAATGATACTTGTAATGCCAATGGGGAAGTTTATGCTTTTAATTATACAGGCTTTGGTGGAATTATAGTTTCTATAGTTATGACAATTATCGTAATAGGTTTTACACTTGATGTCGCAGTTAGAGCTATTAAACTAGCTGTTCTTAGATTAATAGCACCAGTTCCTATTATTTCTTATATTAGTCCTGGACAAGAAAAAGATGGAGCCTTTGGTAACTGGGTTAAAACACTAACTTCCACTTATTTAAGTTTATTTATTAGACTTATTATTATATATTTTGGTATATATCTAATCATAATATTACGAGAGAATGAGTTAGTTTCTTGGGCGCATACATCAAATGCTTTAACCACTGCTCTAGCTAATATATTTATTATAATTGGTATATTAGTATTTATGAAAGATGCTCCTAAGTTCTTCCAAGATATGTTAGGGATTAAAAGTGATGGCAAGTTATTTAGTGGTATTGGTACAATGTTAGGGGCCGCTGCTTTAACAGGAGGACTTGTAGGTTCTGTTGCAACTGGTGTTAGAGCTGGTTGGGAAGAAGGAGCAGAATTTAGAGATAAATCTGAAAAAGGGACACGAGGTAGGGTGTTAAGAAATATAGCTACTGGTGCTACTGCAGGCTTGGCAGGATTAACCAGTGGTCTTGGTGGTGCTTTTGTTGGTGCTAAAGCTCTAGCTACAGCAGATAAAAATGTTCCAAGTTCCGTTATGTCTGCAATGCAAAAAAGAAATGCTATGAGAGCATCTCATTCTACTTTACCTGGGCGTGTTGTTAGTGGTGCAACAGATATGTTTACAGGTTTATCACTAGCTGAAAGAGATAAGCAAGCTTTAGAGTATAGTCAGAATGCTGTAAAACAAATGAAAGAGTGGAAAAGTTTTACTGAAAGTGAAGCTATTAAAAAAGGTGACTTTGGTGCTATTTCTGAATTTGATGCAAATGGTAAAGAAACTGATATTTCTAAATACATTAAAGCTAATGGTCTTGATAGAAGAATTTTAGGTACTAGATTTAATTATGCAGTTTTAAAACAACGTATTGAAAAAGCAGGACCTAGTGGTAATTTTGATTATAATGGTATTGGATTTAATGCAAGGGATTTTGATGATAATATTATGGGAGAAATTCTTAAAAATCAAAATCATAATTATGTCCAAGATGTATTTAGTGGTGCAAAAGAAAATCCAGGTATTTTATCTAACTGGGAATTAGCAAAGTCTGCTTTGAATAAAGCTGAAATTAGTTATAATGGAAGTTATCTAGACCCTAATGATATTGGTAAAACTATAGGTATTGCTAGTTCTAAAGCTCAAGAGATGCAAACTGGTATGAAACACATTAAACATATTGCTAACCATAATGCTAATAAGAGTAAATAGGAGTGTGATAATAGATGAATGATAATTATTTGATACCTGCTAACACTAAAAGTGGACAACTTATCCTTGGTATCTTTAAACCATTTGATTTAATATTATTAGGAACTGGAATTTTAATTAGTTTAGTACTTTTAACAAGTTTAACTATGGATTATACATGGCAGATAATTCTTGTGGTTACTCCTGGATTGCTTTGTGCATTTCTAGTTATTCCTATTCCTAATTATCATAATATTTTAACTATAATTGTGGAGTGTTACAATTTCTTTACAGGAAGAAGAAGATATATTTGGAAAGGTTGGTGTGTTAAAGATGTCAAAGACGTCAAAAGCGATAAGTAGTCAGTATACTGAAGATTGGTTACCTATTACTGGAATTCAAAATGGTTATATAATCTGTGAAGGTAAACAGAAAGTTACGGGTATTAAAATTACTCCTCGTAATATCTTTATCCTTGATCAAGAAGAACAAGATAATGTTTTGATCAGTCTTAAAAACTTTTATAATATGATAGATTTTGAATTTTGGCTTATTGTTGCAGATAGGCCTGTAGATATTTCTGTTTACATGTCACAATTGCAACTCTTATATAATGATGCAACATCTCCTGCTATAAGGAAGATTATTTTACAAGATATAGATAAAGGTAACACTTTTATGAATAATAATATTGTTGATACTGAATACTTTATTCTATTTAAAGACACTAGTGAAGATTTACTACAAAAACGTGTTAGAATGCTAATTAATGGTCTTGCAAGCTGTGGACTTAATGCTTCACAGGTTAGCAATGATGACTTAAGAATAATTATGGAAAACTTCTTAAATGGAGGAGTTAATACTGAGTTTGGGACGGTGATGCCTGTATGAGTATAAGTTTAAAAAGCCAATTAGCACCTAAGGGACTTCAATTCAATGCTGCAGATTTTAATATTAGTGATAAATATGCAACTATTTTGTCTGTAATATCATATCCTAAATACATTTCTCCTGGATATTTGTCAACCCTTACATCTATGAGTGGTATAAAAATAGTTATTAAACATATTCCAGTACCATTTAGTACTATGTCTAAAATGATTAATAGACAGGTTGCTGATTTACGTGAGAAATATCGTCAAGAAAAAGATCAGACTTCTAAAGAAAGAATTAGACAAGATGCCGAAAGCCTTGAATACTTTATTTCAATGCTTGCATCAAGTCAATCTCGAATCTTTGATTTTCAGATGCATATCATGATAAATGCTGATACTAAAGAAGATTTAGAACTCCGTAAAGTAAATGTTAAAAACTATTTAGATGCTATGGAACTAAGAGCAGTGTCTCTACGTTTTGAACAAGAGAAAGTCTTAAAGAGTATATTACCAATTTTCCCTAGTCAAGATATCGAAGAGAGAATTGGTACTCCTATACCAACTCCTACTATTGCAGCGATGTATCCCTTTATCTTTGATAGTATTAAAGATCCAGGACTTTCTGTATTGCTTGGAGTTGACTTTTCTGGAGGAGTAATATTGTTTAATCAATTCTTATATCAAATAAGAAAAGAAAATAATAGAAATAATGCTAATATGATTATCCTTGGTACTTCAGGTTCTGGTAAAAGTACAGCCGCTAAACTATTATTACGTTCTCATATTAGAAATGGTTGTCAGATAGTTGCAATTGATCCTGAAAATGAATTAGAAGAAATGACTAAGACATTTGGAGGAGATACTATAGATATAGGTAAAGGTGGAGAGTTTGGTCTTATTAATCCATTAGAAGTCATTATTGATGCTGATGATGAAGAGATGAGTCAAGGATTAGGTTATACTGTTTTAACTCGTACTTTACAGTCTCTTAGAGCTTTTATGAAGTATTATGATCCTTCAATTGAAGAAGATGTTTTAAATATGTTTAGTGAAATTGTACAAGATACTTATAAACGATTTGGAATAGATTTTAATACTGATTTTTCTAAATTTACTTCAGTTGATTATCCAACATTTTCTGATGTATATGCAACTATTAGAGGTAGACTTATGGCTTTAACAGAACAAAGTCGTGAGAAAGATATTATTCAAAGATTAGAGCTTAAGATTAGACCTTTGATTAAAGAGTTAAAATTCTATTTTGATGGAAAAACAACAATTACTGCAGATAGTGATTTTATGGTATTTAATATAAAAGAGTTTATGAATTCTGATACTAATATTAGAAATGCACTATTCTTTAATATCTTAAAATATGCTTGGGGTCTTTGCTTAGATTCTTCTGTTAATACAATATTAATGGTAGATGAAGCCCATGTTTTACTTGGTACTAATAATGAACAGGGAGCTGACTTCCTTGCTCAGGTACAAAGACGTGCTCGTAAATATAATACTGGTACAATAATTATTACTCAACAACCTAGTGATTTTTCTTCTCCTGCTATAATTACTCAAGGTAAAGCGATATTTGATAACTCATCATATTATCTAGTTATGGGACTTAGAAAGCAAGCAGTTGAAGATTTATCTTTGTTAGTTGATTTAAATGAAAATGAGAAAGATAGTATTAAAAGATATTCTCAAGGAGAAGCTTTATTTGTCTGCGGTAATAGACGTATGCGTATTAATATAGTGGTTACACAAGAAGAATTAGAATCATTTGGTAGTGCTGGTGGCTTTTAAAAAATACTGATTGATGTAGAAAGGCAGTGATAGAATGAAAGGAGATAGAAAAAATAGGAAAAGAAGTAAGAAGTATAGTATAACTAGATTTCTATCTTCTTTTAAATTAGCTTATATTTTTTCTTGTTATGGGAAACTTGTTATAATAGGGCTTGTTTTCTCTCTTTTTCTTATAGGAGTAACTTATTTATATAAAAGTATTGAAATAAAAGATATTAATATTATTGCTTATAGTAACTCGCAAGAGGAATATTATAAAAGATTAGAAGAAGTACGTAATGAATATAATCAAGAATCAAAAGATTTTTCTGAGTTAGTTATTACTTCTACTTTTACAATAATGCAATCAAATATAGCAGGCTTTTCTTATGATGATATGTCAAAAGATAGAATGAGAGAAGTTGCTAATTTAATGCTTAAATCAGTAGAAAATAATGATGGAAGTATTTCTTATTCTTCAAAAACAGAAGAAGAAGTTAAAGAGAGTTTAACTGATTATTTTAAAGATATCGATTCTAGCTTAGAAGATGTTACATGTCAAAGAATGGCTGAAGATGTATATGACTATGTTGAAGATTATCTAGAATTTATAGGTGCTAATGAAGAAGAGGAAACACCATCTTCTCCTGCATGTGATGGTAATTCTTATTGGTGGCCTATTGGTAGTGCTGAAACTACTACAGAAGGTGGAGTTACTTTTGCTAGTGGTGATCCTGTATATTCAGAAATTACCGCCTACTTTGGAGGAGATGATACTGTTCATAACGGAAACCATGGAGCAATTGACATCTCAAATAATAATGGTGTAGGTGGTACTAACATAATTGCCTCAAAAGATGGAGTAGTAATTTATCCTACAAATGATTCACAGACAGGATATGCCGATAATGGTTATGTAGGCAATGAAGATGGTGGAGATTATGGAAATTATGTTGTTATAGAACATTCTGATGGAAATTATACGTATTACGCTCATATGGCTCAAAATAGTATTACTGTTAGAGCAGGAGACTCTGTTAAGCAAGGTCAAGTTATTGGAAAGATGGGACATTCTGGTAGTTCTATTGGAACACATTTACACTTTGAAATGAGATCTGGTAGTGATAGTAGTGAAAATAGAGTTGATCCCCTAGATTATGTTAGTATTGATGATCCCCGTCCTAACTGTGTTGATTTTTCATTAACATCAACTTCTTTATCAAAACAAGAATTTATTTCTAAAATGGAAGCATATTGTAATAATAGTGGCAATAGTAATTTCTGTACTAATTTTTCTAATAATGCTGAAGAAGTTTATGATGTATCCATAGATTCAGGTGTTAATCCTGAACTTGTTGTAGTAACTGCTGGAACAGAACAATCTTTTAGAAAATGTGCAGACTTATATAATTTCTGGGGTATTGGAATTTCAAATGGTGAAGGATGTTATGATGGACCTATATTACGTTCTTTAGCTGAAGGAATTAGAGAATATGCTTCAACCTTAGCTGAATATCAAGAAGGTGGTAGTCAAGCTTCATCTATTGAAAGCAGAAATCAACAAAGAGAAGAAGCAGGTTGTGATAAAGCAGGACATGGTCCTCCAGGAACTTTAGCCGGTATGCAGTCAGTTTATTCTTGGATTGGTGACTATAGATATAGTCCTGGAAGTTGGGGACTAGGAGGTTGTATTTATTTAGATATTATATATGGAGATGGTTATTGTTCTACTAAATCAGTTTGTACTAATTACTCAAGTTGTCCATCATCTTCTGCTACGACAGTATGTGAACAAAATGATTATACAGCATACCAATTACAAGAGAAATTAGATTTAAGAAATGCCATATTTGGCTTATAGGAGATGATTTTGTTATGAATAAAATATCCAAAATTGAATTATCTATATCTATTATCCTTATCATTGCCTTTTGTATTACTTTTATATTTATGAAAACTTCTGAACTTAGAACTGAAGAAGAAAAAATAGATACAACAGTAATCGCTCTACAAGATGTAAACCGTTTTTTCACTATAGATTCTGCTATAGATAAATATTTTTCTTATATTACTCTAAAAAATGATGAGTCTTTATTAAAAACATTAGATGAAGACTATGTTGAAAGAAATAATATCACAACTTCTAATATCTATAACTTTGTAGGTAATTATGAGTCTAATATAAAGAGTAATTTAGATGAAGCTTATCAAGTTAGTTCTTATAAAAATATTTATAAATATTATGTTAAAGTAGCTTTAAAATCAGAAACACTTTATGATTCTACTTTACAAGGTTATAATTATTATATAATTACTATTAATGAAAATGAATTAACTTTTGGAGTTGAGCCAATTTCTGAAACAATATATTCAAATAAGATAAAGGAGGCAGTATCTTAATGGAAAAAAAGATTAAAATAATAGTTTTTATCTTATTTGTCGTATTAATTATCTTTTTAATATTTAATAATATGGTAGGTATAAGAAATGCCGATAGGAATCTTCCTAGCAGTGATGAGTTAAGTGAATTTAGTAATGTTCAATCTAAGAGTGAAGCTAATAGTTATGAAGTTAAAGATATTCCTAATAAGGAACTTGCTACTATATACTATAATCATTTTAAAGATTTAGTTGTTAATAATAAAGATGAAGCTTATAGTAGAATTAGAAATAAAGATATAGTTTCTAAAGAAGATTTTGAAATATTTAGAAATAACTTAATAAATAATTATTATGGCAATAAAGTAATAGAATATCATATTACAAATTCTACTTATAAAATAACAAATAGTAATAATCAAGTAATTACCTTTTATGTTGATGCTGTTTTTAAATATGAAGTAGAAATAAAGCTTTAATATATGATGCAAAGGTGGTGATAAGAATGGAAGAAGAAAATAAAGAAAAAAATAAAGTAGAAAATGCTAATAATGAGAAAAGTGTAGATAAGGAAAAAGAAAATCAAGATAATAAAGATAAATCTTCTTCCAAATTATCACATGATTCTATTAGTAAAGCTTTAAAAGAAAGAGAAGAAGGAAATAAGTATAAAAGTAGAAGAAACTTATTTAATACTGCTACTAATAATTCAGATAGACCTAGCACTAGAAGAAAGACTACAATGGCTGGTGGTATTAAAAATCATATTGCTAATAGAGCCTTATCAAGCGTAGCTAATGCTCATCCTGCCTTAAAGGCCTTAAATACTCTTAATAATGTTAGAAAAACAATAATGGCTAGAAGTAATGCTACTTCTCCAACTTCAAATAATACTTTCAATGATGCTGAAAATAAACAAGATGAAACTAATAGTATTAATAGTAATGGTGAAAATACAAGCGATGATAATGTTTCTATTGAAAATAAGGAAAGTAACTCCTCTAATCCTCTTCATTCAATTTTAGGTTCTACTGGTGATATTTTAGGTAAATTTAGCTTTTTTGGTAAGATACCTAAAGGATTAAAAATAGGTATAATGCTAGCAGGGCCACTTATTACAATTTGTTTTTTAATTCTTATTCCTTTTACAGTTATTGGTTTCTTTAGCGGCTTTTGGGAAATTGATATAGCAGAAGCTTCTAGTGGAGGTACTGGTACTATTGATTATGGTGACTATTCATTATCTAGTGATGGACACGAAATATTACATGAGTCTTTAGATACATTTTTAGCAAGTAACGGTACTAACTTAGAGGAGTTTAATAACTTAATAGCAACTAATGTAGAAGAAGCAGGTTCTGGAACAAGAGCAGGAGTTGTGGCTGCTGCTGTTACTTTAATCGCTGAACTTGGTAATAACTATGGTGTTAAGATTCCTTATTTTTGGGGTGGAGGCCATAGTACTATTTCTATAGGAGCAGAAGGAAGTTGGGGAAGTGGTAGATGCTATACCTATGCTAATGGACAGGCTTACACATATTGTGGGCTTGACTGTTCTGGTTTTGTTACTTGGGCCCTTAATAATGGAGGGTTTGATGTTCCTCCTCAATCATCTGGTACTTTTCAAAATTTAAGAGGAGCCAGGAGAGTATCATTAGGAAGTAGTGCTATTTTACAGGCAGGCGATTTACTAGCAACGAGTGGACATATTATTTTGATTGTTGGTGTTGATGACAGTGGCTATATTTGTGCAGAAGCAGCAGGTAATGAGACAGGGGTATTGTTTTCTAGAAAAGATTTTTCTGCTTCTGGTTATTGGGGAATTGATATGAGTGGTTTCTATGGTGAATAATAGGTGATGCTATGAAAAAGAAGATTTTTATATTAACATTAATTATATTAATGATGTGTGGTTGTAGTGTAGACGTAAATATTGATATTAGTAATAATAAAATAAAAGAGAGTAATGATATTACTGTTTTAGAGAATGCTCTTTATACTAAAGAAATTTTAAGAACATCTTTTAGAGATTATATACCTATATATGCTTCTGACTTAATAGTAGATACTGTACCTGATAAACCATTTTCTGATGTTTTATATTATAATAAGAATACTACTGATTTAGGAAATGGTTATATATTTAATTATAGTTATGATTTTGATATAGATAGATATGGTAATGCTAGAACTATTAAAGAAGGATTTAGAGATTATAGTTATACTTATAGAAATGATATTATATCATTATCAACTGATAATAAAGGATTAATTTATTTTGATGAATATAAAGAATTAGATGAAGTAGTAATAAATATTAAAACTAATTATTTAGTTCTAGAGAATAATGCTGATAGAGTTAATGGTAATACTTATACTTGGATCTTTAATATAGATAGTAAGAAGAGCATTAATATAGTAATAGATACTAGTGAAAGTGGAGATAAAGTTTTAGGTATAATAAATGTTAATACAATAATTACTGTTGGAATTATTGGAGGAATAGTACTTATAATATTATGTTTATTACTTTTAAAAAATAAAAAGAATAATAAAATATAAGTAAAATTTTGTTTTCAAAATGCAAAAATACTGGTATAATAAGCGTAGATTTAAACGGAGGGGAAATTATTATGAAGTTAAAGTTTAGAGCTGATAAAGATGATGTAATGATTTTTATAGTCTTTGCTATCTTTTTACTTTATATAGTTGCAATAGGTGTTGTTAATTTACATTCTTTTGCTACAGAAGGATATTTTAGTGGACTTAATCCATTTCCTGCTTTTACACCTAGATTTTTATGGATGACTTTACTTATTTATTTTGTAGCTTTAATAGGAATGTTTATTAGTGTTAAGTCTTATTTCTTTGAAATGGAAAAGGGATTTGGTTTTACTAGTGAAACCAAAGATAAAGGATATTCTAGATGGGCTAAAGATAAAGAGATGAAAGCAGAACTTACTATGGTTACACCACAACAAGAGACTAGTGATGCCGCTGGTGTTCCCTTATTACTTAATGAAAAAGAAGCTTGGGTTGATAATGGTGAGTATCATACGTTAGTTATTGGTTCTACTGGTTCTGGTAAGACTCAGACTGTTATTAAGCCTACAGTTAAATTACTTGCTAAAGCAGGGGAGTCTATGATTATTACTGACCCTAAAGGTGAGATTTATGAGGCTACTGCTAATATGCTTAGAGATAAAGGTTATGATGTACAAATACTTAACTTCCGTGATCCCCAAAATGGTAGTAGTTGGAATCCTTTATCACTTCCTTATAGAATGTATAAAAGTGGTAATCAAGATAAAGCGATAGAGTTACTTGATGACCTTGCTTTAAATATTCTTTATGATGAATCTAGTAATAATAGTGATCCTTTCTGGGAAAAAACTTCAGCTGACTATTTCTCTGGTGTTGCTTTAGGTCTTTTTGAAGATGCTAAAGAAGATGAGATTAATATTAATAGTATTAGTTTAATGACTACTGTTGGTGAAGAGAAGTTTGGTGGTAGTACCTATATTAAAGAATACTTTTCATTTAAAGATCCTGCTAGTGCATCAGTTATTAATGCATCAAGTACTATTAATGCTCCTACAGATACTAAAGGATCAATATTATCAGTATTTAGACAAAAGATTAAATTATTTGCATCTCGTGAGAATTTATCAGAAATGCTTAGTCATAGTGATATAGAACTTGCAGATATTGGTAGAAAGAAAACTGCTTTATTTATAGTTGTACAAGATGAAAAGAAAACATATCACTCTCTTGTTACAATCCTTTTAAAACAGTGTTATGAAACATTAATCGCAGTGGCACAAGAAAATGGGGGAGAACTTCCTGTTAGAACTAACTTCTTACTAGATGAGTTTGCCAATATGCCACCACTTAAAGACGTTACAACTATGATTACGGCAGCACGTTCAAGACATATAAGATTTACAATGATTATTCAAAACTATGCACAGTTAAATCAAGTATATGGTAAAGAAAATGCCGAGACTATTCGTGGTAACTGTGGTAATATTATTTATTTGATTTCAGCAGAACTTGCTGCCCTTGAAGAAATATCTAAAATGTGTGGTGAAGTTAAATCTAAAGATGATGATAAGACAGCATCAACGCCTTTAGTTACAGTATCTGATTTACAGAGAATGAAACAGTTTGAAGTTATTGTTCTTCGTATGAGAATGCAACCATTTAAGACTAAGTTTACACCTGATTTTAAACTTGACTGGGGTAAAACTTACCCTAAGGCAACTTATCCAGAAAGAGAGAAACTTCCAGTTCATACATTTGATATAAAGACTTTTGTTAAAGAGAAGAAGAAAGAAAAATTATTAGAGATGATGAATAGTAATAATGCAAATCCTAATGGGGGAAGTACTCCTCCTGGATTTGTACCTCCTAATTTGTTTGGTATAGGTGCAGGTTCTAACAATAATCCTATGGGTGGTTCTATGCCTAATCCTAATGGTATGCCTAGGCCAAATCCGCAAATGAATACCAATCCAATGCCTTCTTTTATGAATCCTAATATGGCAAATGATGGTAATGGATCTCGGAAACCTTCATTTGATGTGGATGAGTTAGTTAAAAAGATAGATGCTAAGATAGCAGAACTTGAAAAAGAAGAAGCGATGAATAAACAGAAACAACAACAGAAGTTAGAGACTATGAAAACTAAGGAGGAACCTAAGCCTGTTAAGGATGTTTCTCCAGTTAAAGAAGTTGTAAATAGTCCTATACCTGAAGTTAAACCAGTAGTTAAGGAACAACCAAAGAAGGCAGTTAACTTAAGCTTAGATGATGACGATGATGATGATTTCTTTGATGATTTCTTTGATGAATAAAAAAATAAAAAAAGTTTGAATTTTCAAAATTCAAGATAATTTGGATAATAAAATTAAAAATTTAGTGGGCGAATTTTAAATTTTGGCCTGCTTTTTTGTTGTGAATTTTGAAAATTCGTAATTTTACAGATATTTAATTCTATGTTAGATTTATCTCGTGTTAACACGATTAGTATTTAAATAGAATTAATGGAAAGGAGTTGATAATTATAAGATATATTAGGAGGTTTCAGTTATAGATCTAAATCAAGGTGTTTATTATGACTTAACAAGAAAAGCGATTAATTTTGATTTAGATACTAAGAAATTAAAAGAAGTATATCCTAAAGCTTACACTAATGCCTATTATGATATAAGAAAATATTTAGAAAATATTGGTTATAAACATAGACAAGGTTCTGGTTATATTTCTGTTTTTGAAAAGCCATTACCTAAAGCTAGTCAAGATTTGATTAATATGGGAAATACTTTTCCGTGGTTGAAGTCTTGTATTAAAAGAGTTGATGTTACTAGTGTAGGGGATAAGTATGATATGGTTAATTCTGTAAAGAAAGATAAAATAATATTTTAAGAATAAGGAGTTGATAAAAATGATGATGGAGATTTATTTTGATGAAGAAAAATGTAAAGAACATAACTATGATATTAATGAACGTTATCAGATTATAGATAAATTCTTTGAAGATAATCATGTTAAGAAAATAGACAAAGGTGTTTATCTTGGTACTAAAGATGCTTTTACAGTTTTTAATAAAGCTAATATTAGTCTACCAAGAACTAAATGGTTTAGAGAGATAGTAGATAAGATGTATTGGCGAGTAGAAGGCTTAGGTCCTGCTTATAGAGAAGACTGCATGGAGGCTTATTATGATTCTAGAAAACAATTTCTTGAATATGCTAAAAAAAGACATATTAATGTAGAGGGGGTTGATTAGAAATGATGATGGAAATATATTTAGATGAAGAAAAATGTAAAAAATATAATTATGATATTAATAGATGCTATCAAGTTGTAGATAAATTCTCCCTAAGATAATCATGTGAAAAAAATAGATAAAGGAGTTTATCTTGGTACTAAAGATGATTTTGGAACTTTTTCTAAAGCTAATATAAGGTTACCTAGGACTAAATGGTTTAGACAGATAATAGATAAGATGTATTGGCGAGTAGAAGGATTGGGCTCTGCTTATTGCTTATAGAGAAGACTATATGCAATCTTATTATAATTCAATGAGGAAATGCGGTTTGTTAAATGAAGATACTATGTAAAAAGAGAAATGTTAAGATGTATGTTAGCTTATATTTCTCTTTTTAAAAAAAATTTAATTTTTAGTTGACAAAATATGTTCTTATTAATATAATGTTAATAACAAGTTTAATTACTTGCTTATTTCTTAACTTTTGATATTAATAAAAAGTTAATAAGAGGAGGGATAATTATGAAGGTTAAGAATTTAAATGTTTATAATAAAGCTTTAATTGTTGTTGATATGGTTAATGGCTTTGTTAGGGAAGGAGCCTTGCATGATGATAATATCGCTAGGGTCATACCTAGACAGATAGAACTTATAAGAGAATATCAGAATGTTGGTGAACTTGTTATCTTTATTCAAGATACTCATACTAAAGAATCTACGGAACATAAGAGATTTCCGGATTATCACTGTCTTAAAGGGAGTGGAGAAGAGGAAATAGTTGAAGAATTAAAGCCTTTTACAAGTTTAGATAATACTATATGTATACCTAAGAACAATACAAGTTTTATGGAATCAGAGCCTTTTAGAGATGCGATGAAGGAAGCTTCTAATATAAAAGAGTTTGATATAGTAGGATGTTGTACTGATATTTGTATATGTAATGGTCCTATGGGGCTTGCAAATTACCTTGATGAACATAATAGAGATTGTGTTATAAGAGTTCATAAAGATGCTGTGGCAACTTTTGCAGAAGATAATAGACAAAATTATGTAGATGCAGCTTACTTACTTATGGAACAACAAGGAATTCAGTTAGTTAAAAAAATTTAGAATTTGATATTAATATTTTGGTAAAAAGAAAGGGATGATTTAAATGAATGATAGAAATTTAACTTTATTAACTGATTTATATGAACTTACAATGATGAATGGATATTTTGATATGAAAAGAGATGAAAGAGTGGTCTTTGATGTATTCTATCGTAAGAATCCATATGATGGAGGATATGCTATTGTAGCAGGACTTGAACAAGTAATAGATTATATTAAAAATTTACATTTTGAAAAGAGTGACATAGAGTATTTAAAAGAATTAGAGCTTTTTGATGATGAGTTTTTAAAATATTTAGAGAATTTTAAATTTACTGGTAATATTTATGCCATTAAAGAAGGAACTGTTGTCTTTCCAATGGAACCATTATTAAAAGTAGAGGCTCCTATAATAGAAGCTCAACTTGTAGAAACTGCTATTTTAAATATTATTAATCATCAAAGCTTAATTGCTACTAAAGCATCAAGAGTGTGTGAAGCTGCTAAAGGTGATGCGGTTATGGAGTTTGGACTTAGAAGAGCACAAGGACCTGATGCTGGTATATATGGAGCAAGGGCTGCTGTTATTGGGGGATGTGCATCTACTAGTAATGTGCTAGCAGGTAAAGAATTCGATATTCCTGTTGCAGGTACTCATGCTCACAGCTTTATTATGAGTTTTGATAGTGAATATGAGGCTTTTAAGAAATATGCAGAACTTTTTCCAAATAATGCAACCTTATTAGTAGATACTTATGATACCTTAAAGTCAGGTGTTCCTAATGCGATAAGAGTATTTAAAGAATTAAAAGATGAAGGTAAGATGCCTAAAAAATATGGAATAAGACTTGATAGTGGAGATTTAGCATATCTATCTAAAAAGGCTAGAGTTATGTTAGATGAAGCAGGGTTTAAAGATGCAACTATTTGTGCTTCTAATGACTTGGATGAATATCTAATAGAAGATTTGAAAAAACAAGGTGCTAAAATAAACATTTGGGGAGTAGGTACTAGCTTGATTACTTCAAAAAATTGGTCTAGTTTTGGAGGAGTTTATAAACTAGCTGCCATTAAAAAAGGTGGAGAAGTTATTCCTAAGATTAAACTTAGTGAAGATGCTGTAAAAGTTACTAATCCAGGAGATAAACAAGTATTTAGATTCTATGATAAAGAGACTGGTAAGATTAGAGGAGATATTATTGGTTTTACTAATGAAAAATATAATGAAGATGAGACAACTACAATGTTTGATCCTGTAAATACTTGGAAGAGGAAAGAGTTAGAAAAAGGTACTTATACAGTAAGAGAGTTGTTAGAACCTATATTTATAAATGGTGAATGTGTCTATAAAAGTGATAGTGTAATGGATATTAGAGATTATTGTAGTAGTGAAAAATCAACTTTGAGTGAAGAAAATAAAAGATTTGTTAATCCTCATCCTGTACCAGTTGATTTAAGTTATGACTTATGGAATGTTAAAAATAAAATGATTGATGAAGAAAAGAAATTAGTTAAGAAAATAGGAGGAATTGATTATAATGCGTAAAGAAAAGTTAGAAGAGTTAAATGATTATATAAAGGAGTTAAAGACAATAAAAAGGACTTTAGTGCCTTCAGAATATATCTATGATGGAAAAAATATTAAAGCATCAAAAAAGAATCTATTACGTTTAAAAAAGCATCTATTAACTTTATTACAAAAAGATATGCCAATTAAACGTAAAGGCTATATGGATGTCGAAAAATATATGGTGGAACTTGCTAATGGTATGGTTGTTCCAAGAGAGAAGATTGTTAAAGGTGGTGGTGATAACAGTGCTGCGATTATTATGCCAGTAACTAAAGATAATAATGTTGTTTTAGTAGTACAGTCTAGAAGTAGTACAAAAGAATCAGTTTGTGTGGAATTTCCTGCTGGTTATATTGAAGATGGAGAAAGTCCTCTTTATGGAGCAGAAAGGGAAGTTATAGAGGAAACGGGATATGTTCCAAGAGAGATGTTTTACTTAGATAAATTTTATCAAGATCAATCTTGTGGTGTATGTGCTTATAATTATAGTTATTTAGCATTAGATTGTGAAAAGATACAAGAACAAAATTTAGATGATAATGAAGCGATCAGATATTTTGAATGTAGTGTTGATGAAGTTGTGGAATTAATGGAAAGAGGTTATATTACAGATATTCAAACTAAATATACTTTTAATTTAGCAAAGCCTTATGTATATCGAATGAAAAAAGAGAAATAATAAAAAAGAGAGGGAGATTTACTTATGATGGAATATGGATTTGTTAGAGTAGGGGCAATTGTTAATAAATTAGTACTTGCAAGTCCTTTAGATAATGCTAAAGAGATAGTTAAAATGATTAGAAAAGCAGATAAAGAAGGTGTTTCTATTGTTACTACTCCAGAACTTGCTCTTACTGGTTATACTTGTGGTGATTTGTTCTTACAAGATGAGTTACTTGAAGATAGTGAAGATGCTTTAAACTTTATTCTTGATGAAACTAAAAACTTAGATATTATTTCTATAATAGGGATGCCTGTAAGAAGTAATAATCAGTTATTAAACTGTGCTGTTGTTATAGAAAAAGGTAATATTCTTGGAGTTGTCCCTAAGACTTATATACCTAATTATAGTGAGTTTTATGAGAAGAGATGGTTTACTTCTAGTGTTGATTTAAAGAATAATGAAGTTAATCTATTAAACAAGTTAGTACCTATTTCTACTAAGTTAATATTTAAAGATAAAAAATATAAGGAAGTATCTTTTGCAATAGAAATATGTGAAGATTTGTGGAGTGTTTTTCCTCCTAGTAATAATCATGCTTTAAATGGGGCCTCTATTATCTTTAATCTATCTAGTAGTAATGAGATAGTTGGTAAAGATAGTTATAGAAGAAATCTAGTTTCTATGCAATCTGCTAAAACAATATCAGGTTATGTATATGTAAGTAGTGGTATTATGGAATCTACTTCTGATTTAGTATTTGGAGGGTCTTCTTTAATCTATGAAAATGGTAAATTACTTAAGTCTAATAAACGTTTTGAGATAGAGAGTAATTTAATATATGCTGATATTGATGTTAAAAAATTAATTAATGAAAGATGTCGTAATAGTAGTTTTGCAGGTAGTCTATATGATGGAGATTATAAGTTAATAGAAGTTAATGTTAGTGATAGGGTGAAGAGTCTTGATAGGACTTATAAGATGTATCCTTTTATACCGACAACTGATAAAGAGAAAAGATTTGAAGAGATATTAGAAATACAAAGTAGTGCTCTTGCAAGACGTATTCTTCATTTAAACAATACTAAATGTGTTATAGGTATGTCTGGAGGACTTGATTCTACTCTTGCCTTCTTAGTTATAGTTCGTGCATTTCGTAAACTTGGTCGTGATAATAAAGATATTATAGGAGTTACTATGCCAGGATTTGGTACTACGGATAGGACTTATTTAAATGCTATTAATTTAGTTAAAGAGTATGGGGCGACTTTAAAAGAAGTAAGTATTAAAGAAGCAAGTTTACTTCATATGAAGGATATTGGTTTAGATGAAGCTGATAGAAGTGTTACATATGAGAATATCCAAGCAAGAGAAAGGACCCAAATACTTATGGATATCGCTAATATGGTAGGAGGTATTGTTGTTGGAACAGGTGATTTATCAGAACTTGCCTTAGGTTGGTGTACTTATAATGGAGATCATATGAGTATGTATTCTGTTAATTCCTCTATTCCTAAGACCTTAGTAAGGCATTTAGTAGGCTATGTTAAAGATAATAGTACTCCTAAGAGAAAGAAAATATTAACAGATATCTTAGATACTCCAATATCACCTGAGTTATTACCCCCTGATGAAACAGGTAATATCTTACAGAAAACAGAGTCTAGTATTGGTCCTTATGTCTTACATGATTTCTTTTTATATCATTTATTAAGATATGGAGCATCTTTTAAGAAGATATATTTCCTTGCTAAAATAACTTTTAAAGATAGTTTTGAAAGTGAAGAGATTAAAAAGTGGTTAAAAGTATTTGTTAGGCATTTTTATACACAACAATTTAAAAGAAATGCTGTTCCTGATGGTGTTAAAGTAGGTACTATTAGTTTATCTCCTAGAGGAGATTTAAGAATGCCTAGTGAAGCTAGTTATGAGAAGATTTTAGAAGAGTTAGATAAAATGTAGAAATTAGTTAGTCTAATTTCTATTTTTCTTTAAAAAACAGTTGACAATTTTTTATCTTATTAATATAATGTTAATAACAGAAATAAATCTGTAATTATTTTTTAAACTTTCTTATTAATAAAATGTTAATAAGAAAAGAAGGAGGTATTTATGAATAATTTAAAATTAATAGTGTTAGAGAATATTAAAGAGTTAGGAGAAAAAGTTAATAGCGATTTAAAATTGATTAGAGGTGAAAAAAATAATTATATGATAACTGTTAAGGAAGATAGATTTTCTAATGGTGAAGGTAAAGTTAAAATAGAAGATACGGTTAGAGATAAAGATATTTATATTATCTCTGATGTTGGTAATTATGATATTACTTATAACATGCGAGGAATTGTTCATCATATGGGTCCAGATGAACATTTTCAGGATATAAAAAGAACAATACTAGCTTTATCTGGTTATCAAGAAAAAATAACTTTAATAATGCCTTTGTTGTATCAAGCAAGACAACATAAAAGAAAAGGAAGAGAGTCCCTAGACTGTGCCCTTGCCCTACAAGAATTAGAACATCTTGGAGTTAACCATATAATTACTTTTGATGCTCATGACCCTAATGTTTCTAATGCTATTCCTAATCTTCCATTTGAAAACTTTTATCCTACAAATACGATTTTAGAAGACTTGTTACAGGTTGAAGATTTAGAAGATATTTTAGTAATAAGTCCAGATATGGGAGCGATGGAGAGAGCCAGATACTATGCAGAGCTTTTAGACAGTGACGTAGGAGTTTTCTATAAAAGACGCGATTTATCAAGGGTTGTTAATGGTAAGAATCCTATAATTGAACACACTTATATGGGTAGTGATGTTAAAGATAAAGATATTTTAGTAGTTGATGATATGATTGCATCAGGCTCATCTATGTTAGAAGTAGGAAAAATGTTAAAAGAAAAGGGAGCTAGAAAAGTATATTTTATTGCAACCTTCGCCTTATTTACAGAAGGGATAGATGCTTTTGATAAAGAATATTTAGATAATACCTTTGATAAACTCTATACTACTAATCTATCTTATATACCTAAAGAATTTAAAGATAAGCCTTGGTTTCATACAGTAGATTGTTCAATGAATATAGCCCAAATAATTAATGCTTTACATAATAAAGAGTCTCTAACTCCTTTGTTAAATGGCAAAGAAAAAATATTAAAGTTAAGAGGTGAGAGGACTTTATGAAAATAGGTATCTTTGGAGGTAGTTTTAATCCTCCTCATAAAATGCATAAGAAGATAGCATTAGAACTTATTAAAAAACATTATGTAGATAAAGTTATTTTTGTACCAACAGGTAGTAAATATAAGTATAAAAATAATCTTTTAAGTGATGAGGTAAGGTTAGAAATGCTAAAGTTAATGTGTAATGATAATAATAATTTAGAAGTTAGTGATTATGAACTAAAAGATTATGTTGTTTATACTTATGAGACTCTTAATTACTTTAAAAATAAATATAAAGATGATGAGATATATTTTATTTGTGGTAGCGATAATTTAAGTTATATAGATATGTGGAAGAAAGGAAAAGATATTTTATCTAACAATAAAATATTAGTTATTAAAAGAGATACTTTTGATATAAATACTTTATTAGATAAATATAAGGACTATAAAGATAATATTATTGTTACAGATATAAAAGAAAATGAAATATCTTCTACTAAAATTAGAGAAATGATATATAATAATAAAGGAGTGAAAGATTATCTAGATAATAAAGTTTTAGATTATATAGTAAGAAATAAGTTATATCGCAATTAAAATATCACTCAAGAAAGTAAGTTGATACAATATGATAAGAAAAATAAAGATTAATCCTAACTGGCTTTATCATCAGGTACGATTTGAAAAATTGCCTAATATTCTAAAGAATAATGCTATTTTATCAAAACGTAGACAAGATGATAGTACAATTACTTCAAATGCTTGGAATGGACTAGACTATATTTCCTTATCAAAAAAAGATGAAAATTATATATGGAAAAGTTCTTATAGAAGATATATTTCTTCTTCATATGCTTTTATATTTGATGAAATTGAAACGATAGAAACAGAATATGTGGAAGATAATTATGAATATTTTCAGAATGTATCAAATTTATCTTTTGATAAACGTTATTCAGTATATGAAGATGAATATCAAGTTAAAGATAAAATTACTATTGATAAAGTTATTGGTATAAAAATACCTGATACTAATATTAAATATTATCCTAAAGAATTTTATAATAGAAAGAATTGTGCTATAGATGAATTTTTAAATATTATAGATGGTAAAATGCAAGTCCCATTTATTGATATAGATAATGAATTACAAATAGATAGGAAAGATATAAAAAAATATCTGTTAGAAAGGTGAGATGATAAAAATGAACTTTAAAGAGATTATACATATTTTACAATTAGGACAAAAGACTATTGCCACAATGGAGTCTTGTACTGGTGGTGGAGTAGTTAATGCTATTACTAATTGTGAAGGTGCTAGTGAAATATTAAAATTTAGTGCGGTAACTTATTCTAATGAATATAAAGTTAAGATGGGTGTACCAAAAGAAGTAATTGATAAATATACTGTCTATAGTATGGAAACGGCAATAGAGATGAGTAAAGCGATTAGTGCTTTTGCAGAGAGTAATTATGGTATAGGAATAACTGGTAAACTTAATAGAAGTGACCCTAATAATCCAACTGGTGATAATAATACTGTTTATATTTGTATATATGATAGAGATAATAATAAATTTTATAAAGAAAAGATGACTGTTAATAAAGAAAGTAGAGCCTTAAATAAAGAAAATATTATAGATAAGATTATAACAATGTTACTAGATATAATTAAGTAACATTTTTCTTAAAATTATGATATAATCAAATTATGAAAAAGATTCATTAAAATTTTTATAATGAGGGTTAAAAAATATGAAAAAAGAAATTGGTTGTAATAAAAGTGCTTATGGTACTGTGTTTGGAGGTTTAGATTCTTCATTTAATGGTGTTTTTAAAGATGAGTTAGTTCGTATTAGTACAGGAATAGGAGACTTATATAGTTGTACTATAGGAGATATTTCATCTGCATATAAAATGTTAGAAGAAAAGATTTTTCAAAATTCACCACAGAATGAAGAAGAGGTAATTATTTTAATTTTTCAAGTAGTGAATGATTATTTTGGTACTTTTGATAATGTTATAGAAAGATTTAATAATTATCCTAATCATGATGATGTACATTTAAAAGGAATTGAACATGGTAAAGTAGCAAATTTAAAAGGAAAACGCTATGTTGTAGAATTTGAGGGATAGTGATATAATAATAGTGTCGAGAGTGAATTTAGAAAGGAATATCTTTG
>CALVIS010000018.1 GCA_944331805.1 uncultured Bacilli bacterium | reverse complement strand
TTATTTCTCTATAAATTATTTCCCGGGAAATAATTTTACTACTTTTCTATATAGTTTTATTAGCTTCTTTATATGTTACACGTGAAACATTAGTATATAAAGTTTAAAGAAAGTATAACTTTAATACTTACTTCTACCTAAATTATTTCCCGGGAAATAATTTTACTGCTTCTCTATATAGTTTCATCTACTTCTTTATATGTTACACGTGAAACATTAGTATATAAAGTTTAAAGAAAGTATAAATTTAATACTTACTTCTATCTAAATTATTTCCCGGGAAATAATTTTACTGCTTCTCTATATAGTTTCATCTACTTCTTTATATGTTCCACGTGAAACATTAGTATATAAAGTTTAAAGAAAGTATAAATTTAATACTTACTTCTATCTAAATTATTTCCCGGGAAATAATTTTACTGCTTCTCTATATAGTTTCATCTACTTCTTTATATGTTCCACGTGAAACATTAGTATATAAAGTTTAAAGAAAGTATAAATTTAATACTTACTTCTATCTAAATTATTTCCCGGGAAATAATTTTACTACTTCTCTATATATTTTTATCTACTTCTTTACATGTTCCACGTGAAACATTGGTATATATAGTTTAAAGAAAGTATAAATTTAATACTTATTTCTCTATAAATTATTTCCCGGGAAATAATTTTACTACTTCTCTATAAAGCTTTATCCACTTTTTTATATGTTTCACGTGAAACATTAACATATAAAGCTAAAAAAAAGAAGAAGTTACTCTTCATTAGTACTTTCTTCTTCATCTTTATCAACAACTGTGACTGTTGCAACTTTTTGATCATCTTTTAAATGAATTAACCTAACTCCTTGAGTTGCTCTCTTCAAAGTAGATATCTGTTCCATTGGCATTCTCATAATAACACCACTATCTGTAATAATCATTACATCTTTTTTATCACTTTCATCAGCATTAACGCAATTTAGAGAAACCATAGAACCGTTTTTATCAGTCATATTTAAAGCTTTAACACCCTTACTACCTCTATGAGTTAATCTATATTCATTTATATCTGTTTTCTTACCATAACCATTCTCAGTAACAATTAAAACTTCTTGATTTCCAGTTACAACATTAGCACCAACAACGACACTTCCATCAAGGTCAATTCCTTTAACTCCAGATGTACCACGACCCATAGAACGTATTTCAGTTTCCACAAATCTTACCATTCTTCCATTGCTAGCACCAATTATTACTTCATCTTCACCAGTAGTTTTATCCACAGCTATTAACTCATCGTTATCTTTAAGAACAATTGCTATCTTTCCACTCTTACGGATATTATCAAATTCCTTTATTTCCGTACGTTTTACTAGACCATTTCTGGTAACAAAAAGTAAATATTTATAGTTTTCCACAGAAGGGTCTAAGCATACTATCGAACTTATGTTTTCGCCGTTTTCTAGTGATAATAAGTTTACCACAGGTAGACCTTTAGATTGACGACTATACTCTGGAATCTCATATCCTTTAAGTCTGTATACTCTTCCTTTATTAGAGAAGAATAAGATATAATCATGTGTTTTCATTGAAATTAAATGTTTAACAAAGTCCTCTTCATTCGTAGCCATTCCTTTAATTCCAACACCACCACGATTTTGACTCTTATAAGTATCTGCTCTTAATCTCTTTATATAACCTTTATTAGTTAATGTTACAATAACATCTTCTACTGGAATTAAAGACTCATCTTCAATATATTCAATCGCTGTCATATCAATATTAGTTCTTCTGTCATCTCCATATTTATCTTTAATCTCTAGAAGCTCTGTCTTAATAACATTAAGAATCTTCGCATCACTACTTAAAATATCTTTTAAATTAGCAATTAACTCAAGTAAATCCTTAAGTTCATTCTCTATTTTTTCTCTTTCTAATCCAGTTAATCTTCTAAGTCTCATCTCTAAGATAGCATTCGCTTGTATTTCAGTTAAGCCAAACTTACTCATTAAGCCACTTCTAGCCTCATCATCAGACTTAGAACCTCTAATTAACTTAATTACTTCATCAATGTTATCTAAGGCGATCTTTAAACCTTCTAAAATATGAACACGTTTCTCTGCATTATCTAAATCAAATTGCGTTCTTCTTATAATAACTTCCCTTTGGAAATCAATATATTTTGCAATAATGTCCTTTAATCCTAAAGTTCTAGGAACACCTTGGTCTAACATCAAGAAAATTATTCCATAACTAGTTTGAAACTGTGTATGTTTATATAATTTATTCAATACAACTTGAGCATTGGCATCCTTCTTCAATGTAATAGTAATCTTAATACCATCCTTTAAATCAGAATGATAATCAGAAATACCTTCAATTGTCTTATTATGAACAAGTTCTGCTACTTTGTTTTTTAACTCAGATGTATTAACACCATAAGGAACTTCATCAATAATTATATATTGCCTACCATTTTTCTCTTCAATTTGAGCTTTACTTCTAATAGTAATAGTTCCTCTACCTGTTTCATAAGCCTTTTTAATACCACTATTACCAAGAATAGATGCTCCTGTTGGAAAATCCGGTCCCTTAATATATTGCATTAATCCATCTACATCAATATCAGGATTGTCGATATAAGCAACACAACCATCTATAACTTCTTTCAAATTATGAGGTGGAATATTTGTTGCCATACCAACAGCAATACCAGTAGTACCATTAACTAAAATATTAGGAAACCTTGAAGGTAAAACTACAGGTTCTTTTGAAGATTCATCAAAGTTAGGAGTAAAATCTACTGTATTTTTATTAATATTTCTTAAAAGTTCAAGAGATATTTTTGAAAGTCTTGACTCGGTATAACGCATTGCTGCTGCCCCATAACCTTCAATATTACCAAAATTACCATGACCATCAATTAACATATATCGATATGAAAAATCTTGAGCCATTCTAACCATTGCTTCGTAAATAGAACTATCACCATGAGGATGATAATTACCCATAACCTCACCGACAGTCTTAGCACTTTTTCTATGAGGCTTATCAGGTGTATATCCTGACTCATACATTGAATATAATATACGACGATGAACAGGTTTTAAACCATCCCTTAAATCAGGAATTGCCCGCGCTGTAATAACACTCATCGAATAATCAAGAAAAGAGTCTTTTACTTCTTTTACTATATTTTTTTGTTTTAATCTATCCATAACCTCTTACCTCCTAAATATCAATAGTTGCATAAGTTGCATTTTCTTCAATAAATTCACGACGAGGAGCTACTTCTTCACCCATAAGCTGTGAAAATACTTCATCCGCTGCAACTGCATCATCTATTGTAATCTGCCTTAAAACACGCTTAGTAATATCCATAGTTGTCTCATTTAACTCTTCTGCATCCATTTCTCCTAAGCCTTTCATACGAGTTATCTCATATTTAGTAGTTGGAGAAAGAGTCGCTAAATATTCATCACGTTCTGCCTCATCCAAAACATATTTACGTGTTTTACCATGAGTAATTCTAAATAATGGAGGTTGAGCAGCATATACATGTCCTTCTTCAATAATAGGTCTAAAGAAACGATAAAATAGTGTTAAAAGTAAAACTCTAATATGAGAACCATCAACATCAGCATCAGTCATTATAATAATCTTATTATAACGAAGCTTAGAAATATCGAACTCTTCCCCTATTCCGGTACCAAATGCTGTAATAATTGTCCTAATCTCTTCATTAGATAAAGCCCTATCAAGTCTTGCTTTTTCTACATTTAAAATCTTACCACGTAAAGGAAGTATCGCTTGTGTCATACTATTTCTTCCTTTAATAGCAGAACCACCTGCAGAATCTCCCTCGACTAAGAATATTTCACATTCTGATGCATCTTTACTTTTACAGTCATTAAGTTTACCCCAAACATTAGTCATATCTAGGTCACCCTTACGACGAGTTAACTCCCTTGCTTTCTTAGCAGCCACACGAGCTCTTGATGCTGTTATACATTTTTCTACAATAATTTTCGCTTCATCTGGATGTTCTAATAAAAATCTCTCAAATTGTTCTGAAAATATCTTATCAGCTATTCCTCTAACCTCACTATTACCAAGTTTCGTCTTAGTCTGGCCTTCAAACTGTGGATTAGGATGTTTTACAGAAATAATCATTGTAATACCCTCTTTAACATCATCACCACTTAAAGAATCATCTTTATCTTTTAGAAGGTTATGACTAACAGCATATTTATTCAAAACTCTAGTTAAAGCCCGTCTTACACCATCTTCATGAGTACCACCTTCTGGTGTTGTAATATTATTAACAAATGAATAAATCGCTGCATTATATGACTCATTATATTGTAAAGCAACTTCAACTGAAATATCATTCATAACTCCAGTTACATCAATAATTGTAGGATGAATTGAATTTTTATTCTTATTAAGCATCTCTACATACTCTCTAATTCCACCTTCATAATGAAAACTATCTTTTCTAGGCGTTTCTCTATCATCATATAAAGTAATACGAAGACCTCTATTCAAGAAAGCTAACTCACGAAGTCTTGTTTTTAAAGTATCATAATCATATACAGTAGTTTCAGTAAATATTTGATCATCTGGCTTAAAAGTTACAGTAGTACCAGTTCTATTAATATCACATTCTTCTATCACTTTTAAAGCTTCTACAGGTTTACCACCTGTTTGATATCTTTGGTAATATACTTTTCCACCCCGATAAACTTTAACTTCTAACCAATCAGATAAAGCATTAACTACACTAGCACCAACACCGTGAAGTCCTCCCGATACTTTATATCCTCCACCTCCGAACTTACCTCCGGCATGAAGCACTGTATAAACAGTTTCTACTGTACTCTTACCAGTCTTAGGATGGATATCAACAGGAATACCTCTACCATCATCTTTTACTGTAATACTATTATCTTTATTAATAGTAACTTCAATATGTGTACAATATCCTGCTAAAGCTTCATCAATAGCATTATCAACAATCTCCCATACCAAATGATGAAGTCCCCTAGAACTAGTAGAACCAATATACATACCAGGTCTTTTTCTAACAGCTTCCAATCCTTCAAGCACTTGTATTGCCGAAGAATCATAATTACCCTCTACTTTTTCTTCCATATTCTAACTCCTCTCTATTTTTCCTTCATTAACTTTAAATATAACTGCACTATCTAAAGTCTTCTTGGAAATATTTTTTAAATCAGTAGTTGTTATAATACTCTGAATATCTTCACTTACATATTTTAAAAGCTTATTTCTCTTTGTTAAATCAAGTTCACTAAATATATCATCTAAAAGAAGTACTGGATTAGTTCCATTATTTTCTTTAAATATTGGAATAGAAGCAAGTTTATAAGCAAGTACAGCACATTTCTGCTGCCCCTCAGACGCATAAATCTTCATATCTATATTATTATCCATAATAAAGGAAAAATCGTCTCTATGAGGTCCAAATAGCGTCATACCGGCACTTAACTCTCTTCTATAATTCTTCTTATAAGTATTAACAAGAACTTCTCTTAAATCCTTCTCTTCATAAGAATTAATAGATATATTAGGACTATATTCTATTTTTAATGTTCTTTTATCTTCTGTAATATTATTATAAATATCACTAATATAACTATTAATTAAAGATAAATACTTAAATCTCTCCCTATAAATCAAAACAGCTTTCTCTACTAACTTATCTGTTAAAACATCTAAATAAGCTTTATCAGCAATTCCATTAGTAAATAATATTCTAAGATATTCATTACGTGTCTTTAAAATTTTATTATATTCATTATAAGTAACTAAATAAGAATAAGAAATTTGTGATAATGCCATATTAAGTAAATTTCTTCTGATACTAGGTGATCCCTTTATAATATCTAAATCATTAGGTGTAAAAATAATAATATTTAAATTAGAAATATAAGAAGAATATTTTTTTACTTTTTTATTGTTTACAAAGATATTTTTATCTTTCTCTAAAAACTCTATCTTCAAGTCTTTAATCTGCTTATTATTCAAAACTCTACCCTCAATAACAGCTTTCTTTCTATCAAACTTAATAACATCAGCATCTAAGCCATTTCTAAAGGATTTAGTAAGTCCAAGTATTGCAATAGCTTCAAGTATATTTGTCTTACCACTAGCATTATTTCCAATAAAAATATTCATTTTACTACCTAAAGTTATATTAAATTTATCATAATTACGAAAATTCGTAACTTTTAAGGACCTAATTATCATATTTGCTCAAAAAAACGACCATATAATCACCTACACCCTATTTTAGTACTCCTATACACGCAAGAATATTATACCATATTTAGCCCTAAATAAACAGAAAAAAAGCAATTATTTTGCTTTTTCTTTTCTGCTTCTTATTATAGATTCTAATCTACTCGCTCTCATTACCTGATTATTAAAGGAATTATAAGATATATCAACAGTAAGTACCTTACCATTTTTAAATTCTACCTGTGTTTTAGTACTAGTAAGTTTACTATAACTCTTAATATTTTTTAAAGATATCCAACTACAGTCATCATCTATTGGACTAGTAGTAGGAAAAAATATTAAATTCTTAGTATCTTCAACCATAACAGGAACTTTATAAGAACTGTTTAGTATTTCCCCTGCTCCCGTTTTTCTTCCTTCATAAGAACTTCCAAAGTACCTACAACTATAATCAACTATTTCTAAAGGTTTCATCTTAACCTCATAATTACAGTCATCTTCAACTACAACTGAATCCCATAAATCTCCCCCAGGCATAATCGCAAGTGTCTCATCATTAATTTCATAATCTTTCACAAAAATTTCCCCCTTCAAAAGCAATTACTTGCTTTGCTATCAGTCTACTATATTATATTGTCGAAAAAGGTATTTTTTTGTCAAAAAAGTAAAAAAAAAGTAAAATTTCCTTACTTTTTTCCTCAAATTTTCAAAATTTAGTAGGTTCTAATAGGTAAAACTAACTGAGTTAAGGTCTCATCTTCAGAACTTTTTAATAAAATTGGTTTAATTTCCCCTACAAAATGTAATTCTACGGTCTCTGTGTTAAATGATTTTAAAGCATCCATCATATATTTAGAACTAAATGATACTTTAACATCAATATCCTGGTCTTTAGTAATAGTCATTTTCTCTTCTACTCTACCAATCTCTGCACTAGATGATTTCATTATTAAATTATTGCCATCAGTTTCAAGTGTTACTGTATTTTTATCTTTATCACTAGTTAAAATACTAACTCTGTCAACAACATCATAGAATTGATTAATATTAAAATGTAATTTAACTAAATAGTCTTTTGGTAAAAGATTAGATGTATTAGGATATGTTCCATTTATTAATCTAGATTGAAACAAAAGGTTTTGATATTTAAATAAAATCTTATTATTAAAGATATGAATTTCTATCATTTCATCACTATCATCAATAATTCTTGTAAATTCTACTAAATTTCTACTAGGAATTACAATATTTTGGTTTTCTTTACTAACTTTATCTAATTTTATAACTTTTCTAGCCAATCTATAAGAATCTGTTGCATTACATTCTAGCATATCTCCTGTTATATTAAAGTTAATACCATTTAATATCGCTTTATTTTCATCTATAGAAGTTGCAAATGCTGTTTGATTAACTATTTCTTTTAAAACACTAGGTAAAAGTTCTATATGACTCTTACTCTCCCCTAAATCTATATTAGGATATTCACTTTCACTAATTCCATTTAAGTTAAATTCACTATTTTCTGTATAAATAAGAATCTTAAGTTCATCAACTACTTCTATATTTATATAAGGATCTGGTAATTTTCTAACAATATCAGAAATATACTTACCTTGAATAATGATACTACCCTCTTCTTTTACTTTAATAATCTCTTCATTATCACAATCAATATGTGTTTGAATTGTAATATCGTTATCACTAGCAGTTAAAACTAATTTTTTACTAGTAAGTTCAAATTTAATACCAGCTAAAACTGGAATAACATTCCTACTTGATATAGCCTTACTTACTTTATTAATCGCTTCCATTAACACTTCTTTTTTTATTGTAAATTTCATTATTATTCCTTCTTTCTTATATATTATTTTTATTTATAGAGTGGAAAATGTGGAAAACCCTAATTTTCCTTTATATTATAGCATATTTTTTATTAACAATGCTTGTGGATAAAAAGTTTAAAACTAAAACTTTTCAACAACTATGGTTTCAAATCATTTTCAAGTTTCTTAATTATCCCTGCTAAATCACTATTATTTTTAATCTCTTGTTCAATTTTCTCAACGGAATGCATTACTGTTGAATGGTCTTTTCCTCCAAACTCTGTCCCAATTTTAGGAAAAGATTCACTAGTAAGTTTTCTACATAAATACATAGCAATTTGTCTAGGAAAAGCAATGTTACTACTTCTTTTCTTACTTCTTATATCTTCAACTGATATCTGAAAATACTCTGCCACTATCTTTTGAATTCTTGTTATATCATTCTTTTCACTAAGTCCTTTACTAATAAAGTCTTTCAAAGCTTCAATTGCAAGGTTAATATCTATCTTCGCTCCTCCCATAATAGTTGAATAAGCAACAAGTCTTGTAATAGAGCCCTCTAGTTGTCTTACATCACTTCCCATATTAGAAGCAATGTATTCAATAACATCTTCTGGTATTTCAGCTTCAAAGTTACCTGCTATTATTTTTTTACGGAGTATTTCTTTTCTAAGTTCAAAATCAGGTGGATAAATATTAACAGTAAGTCCCCAACAAAACCTTGTTCTAAGACGTTCCTCTAATAGTTTTAAATCATTAGGAGACCTATCTGAAGATATAATTATCTGTTTAGAATCATTATAAAGATTAGTAAAGGTGTGGAAAAACTCTTGTTGTGTTTGAGTCGCTCCTCCAAGAAACTGAATATCATCAATTATTAAGACATCAATATTTCTATATTTATTTTTAAAGAAGTCTATATAACTAAAGTTAGTCCCCTTCTCGTCTTTTTTATTAATACCAACAAAATCATCTCTAAACTGGTCACTAGTAACATAAAGAACTCTTCTATTAGAATTTTCCACAATATAATTACCTATCGCATGCATTAAATGTGTCTTTCCTAGTCCACTATTACCATATATAAATAAAGGATTATACATTTTACCAGGATTTTCCGCAACTGATAAGGCTGCCGCTTGGGCAAATTTATTACTATTACCTACTATAAAGTTCTCAAAATTATATTTAGGATTAAGATTAGACTGATTTTTAAAAGACTTAGGAACACCTTCCTCTATTCTTTCTTCTTCTTCTTTCTCTTTTTCCACTTTTCTGTTATTAATTTCATCTGGCAACAAAAACTCTAACTCAAAATTTGTTCCTGTTACCTTATTTAAAGCCATTCTAATAAGTTCAAAGTAATTATCAGATAAATGTTTTTTATGAATAGACATAGGTACTTCAATAATCGCTACCCCATTATCTAAACTAATAAGTTTAACATCACTAAACCAAGTGTCGAAAGCTAGGGATGAAAGTTCATCTTTTATCTCTTTTAGAACATTTTGCCATAGAATTTCGACATTCACCCTATCACCTCCCACCTGAATTCCTAAATTACCATTATAATACTCTAAATTTGTGGAAAAAGGAATAGGTATTTTTAATTTTTTAGTTTTCCACAATTTGTCGACAAATTTCTCCACAACTAAAATCGACATATATCAACAAAAAACAGAGTTTTCCACATTTTCCACAAATTTATAATTCACAAGTTAATATCTGTTTTCCACATCATGTGGAAATAGTGGAAAAAGTAAAATAAATATGATAAAATTTAAAGAGGAATAATAGTTATATGTCATATTTAGGTAAATTTACTTTAGAGGAAATAGAGAGAATTAAAAGAAGAGTATGTGACCCCAATCTTAATAAAGAACTTGGTATTAAACTAACATATGTGGCGCCTTTAAAGCCATTAGGAGAAAAAGATGATTTATTTCAAGGAATTGTCTTTAATTATAATAATGATGATGCAAATGAGAATGAAGAAAGAAAAGGTAAAAGTCGTTAAAATATTTTCTTGACAAAATAAGATGCTAACTATTATAATAATGTAGATTTCAAGTCTGGAGGTGTTATAATGAAAAGAACATATCAACCAAACCAAAGAAGAAGAGCAAAGAAACATGGATTCTTCGCTCGTAAAGCAAGTGCTGGTAATATTTTAAATGCTCGTCGTAAGAAGGGACGTAAAGAATTAGTAAAATAAAATTCACTGTTTTTGCAGTGTTTTTTTAAATTTGGGACGTGATAAAATGAACAAGAAGTATATAGTAAAAGAAAGTAGAGTCTTTGATGAAGTAATAGAAAGTGGTAAAAAGATAAAGAACTATAACTTTGTCATCTTTTATAAAGAAAAAAAAGATTCTCCTACTAAGTATGGAATAACCGTTCCAAAGAAAGTAGGGAAGGCTCATATTAGAAATAATCTAAAAAGAAAGGTTAGAGCAATTATCAGAAACTACAACAAAAACTATGAAAAAAACTATAATTGTATTATAATTATAAGAAACAGCTGTCTAAATCTATCTTATCAAGAACTATCTAGCAGCTTACAATATTTATTAGATAAAATTAAGTAAGGAGCATTGTATGAAAAAAAGAAAAATAAAATCGAAGATAATTATTATAATAATGTTACTATTTCTAGTAACAGGATGTACTACAACTTTAGTAAATAAAGATAATGAACCGGTAAAAAATCCTGAAACAGGGCAGTCTTTAACAGAAAATATTCTATGCCAACCAGAAAATGAACAAACTAGAAAGTTATATGAAAAAAATGGTGTTAAACTAAAAGATTTACCAAAGTGTTCAGAATTTACACCAGGTTCAACAGAATATGATGGACTATGGACTGGAATCTTTGTTAAACCACTAGCATTTTTAATCTTAACATTAGGTAAATATATTGGTAGTTTTGCTTTAAGTATTATCATTATTACTATTATAATAAGATTAATATTATTCCCATTCACAAGAAAAATGGCAGTACAAAGTGAAATGATGAAAAAAGCATCTCCTGAACTTGCTAGAATTCAAAAGAAGTATGAAGGTAAAACAGACCAAGACTCTATGTTAAAACAAAATCAAGAAATGATGATGGTTTATAAAAAGTATAACTTTAATCCTCTAACGAGTTGTTTAATCTCATTTATACAACTTCCTCTATTATTAGCATTCTTAGAAGCGATAAATAGGGTACCTGCAATATTTGAAGAAAACTTCCTAGGAATACAGTTAGGAACAACTCCACTAATAGGTTTTGGTAGTAGTACCTTCTATATGTATATAATTCTTATTCTTATAATAGGTGCCTCAACAATTTTAATGTTTAAAACAACTAATAATAGTGCAAGTGACCCATCAATGAAAATGATGCCTATCATGATGAGTGTAATTATTATCATAACTGCATTTTTCATGCCAGCTGCTCTAGGAATATATTGGTCAGTAGGTAATATATTCGCTATTGTTCAAAATATTGTTGTAATGAGGGGGATGGAAAAACATGGTAAATAAACACGAGTATACAGGAAAAACATATGAAGAAGCTGTTAACAAAGCTAAAATAGATTTACAAGAGTTAGAAGAAAACTTAATAATAAATACTAAAGAAGAAAAGAAAACTTTACTATCTAAAAAAGTAGAGATAGAAGTAATAGAAAAAAGAGAAGTAAAAGACTATATAAAAAAATTAATTAAAACTCTATTAAAAGATATGGGCTTTGATGTTGAAATAGAAATAACGGTTAATAATAATACCCCAACATATCGTTTATATTCTACTAATGATGCCTTATTAATAGGAAAAGATGGTAAAAATTTAAAAGCCTTAACAACTGTAGTAAATGCTATACTAACAAAAGAGATAAATAGTAACTATCGTTTCTTAATAGATGTAAGTGACTACAAAGAAAAGAATGATAGAAGAGTTGAACGCCTTGCCAAGAAGTTAGCAAGAGAAGTAAGAGAAACAAAAGTAGAAGTAAAGATGGATTCCATGAACTCATATCAAAGAAGGCTAGTACATAATATTTTAAATAATAATAAATATGTCTATACTGAGAGTGTAGGAGAAGAACCTAATCGTTGTGTTGTTATAAAACCTCGTGACTAGGTTCTTTTTTTGTAAAGTTTTGACTAATTTATAAAACTTTCCTTATTTGACCTTTACAGTATCACAAAATATCTATATAATAATAAGACTGAAAAAAGGAAAGGAAGGTGTTATATGCAAGAAATAGTTGCAGATACAATTAATGATTTAGAATTTTTAAAGTTACAATTAACTACTGAAATAGATGTTATAAAGAATGGGATAAAAAGTTTAGAAGCTTTAGAAGCAGTACAAGAATATATTGCCCTAAAACAAGAAATAGATAAAACTTCTAATATAATAAAATCCATTGAATTAATAAAAAGAATAGAAGAGTTGAAAGATAATTATGTAGTAGTAAAACAATATGAGGAAACTCCCATAACTATAAAATATTATCAAGAAAAATTAAATTATCTTGAAAATCTAATTTCCGTAAATGATATAATATATAATAAAGAAAGAGAAGACAAGGTTTTATACTCTCCTGTAACAGCACTAAAACACTTAATTAATTTAAAGGAACAAGAAGGATTACCAGCAAGCTTTACTATAGAAGAGTTAAATAATTATATAAATGCTGTAAGGAACTCTTTGCAAGCTTATAAAGTATACGAAGATGATAAGGTAGTAAATGATATATTAAGTTATAAGGTATATGAAAATCCTCATAATTATGATATAAAGAATGTAAAAGAACTACCATCAATAAAATTAGAATATTTAAATGAAAAAGATAGTTTAACAGAAAGAGAACAAGAAGCATTCTTTGGAACAGAAGTTTATAAAGCTTTAGGTATATCTAAAGATAAAGATAAAGTAAAAAGAATAGGAGTAATGAAAAATGTCTGATACCATAGTTGCCATATCAACGAAACTAGGAGTAGGGGCTATCTCTATTATAAGAGTAAGTGGAGATAATGCTATTTCCTTAGTAAATAAAATCTTTAGAGGAAAAGATTTAACAAAAGTAGAGTCTCATACTATAAATTATGGGTTTATTCATGATGGTAAAGAAGATATAGATGAAGTATTAGTATCAGTAATGAGGGCTCCTAAAACATTTACAAGAGAAGATATTGTGGAAATAAATTGTCATGGTGGTATCGCTACAACACTTAGAATTCTTGATTTATTAATAGAAAACGGAGGAAGAAGGGCAGAAGCTGGAGAATTTACGAAAAGAGCTTTTCTTAATGGTAGAATAGATTTAACCGAAGCTGAAGCTGTAATGGACTTAATAGAAAGTAAGACTGATAATAGTAGGAAACTAGCTTTATCATCCTTAGAAGGTTCTTTAAAAAAATATATCAACAGCTTTAGAGATAAATTAAAACATGTTCTAGCCAATATTGAAGTTAATATTGATTATCCTGAGTACTATGATATAGAAGAAGTTACTAAAAAAGAGTTAAAAGAGGTAATAACTGACCTTGAAAAGGATTTAACTAATTTAGTAAAGAAGTCAGAAGAAAGACAGATTATTAAAAATGGTATTAAGACTATAATTATAGGAAGACCTAATGTAGGTAAGAGTAGTATCTTAAATAGATTTCTAAAAGAAGATAAAGCCATTGTTACCGATATTGAAGGAACAACAAGAGATATCGTTGAAGGAAGTATTATCTTTGATGGAATAGAATTATCCCTAATTGATACAGCAGGTATAAGAGATACAGATAACTTAGCCGAAAAAATGGGAGTAGAGAAGAGTTTATCTTTAATAGACAAAGCTAACCTTATTATAGTGGTATTAAACTCTAGTGAAGAATTAACTGATAATGATAAGTTCATCTTAGATAAAGTTAAAGATAAAAATCCAATCATAGTTTTAAATAAAAACGATTTACCAAGTAAAATAGATAAATCTAAGTTAGACTTTAAACATATTGTAAGTACTAATACTAATACACTAGATGGAATAGAACCCCTAAAAGAAGAGATAAAGAGTATGTTTAAATTATCTGAGATAAAAGAAGATGACTACACTTATCTTGCCAATGAAAGACAGTTGAGCCTTGCTAAACAAGCTCTAAAGAGTTTAAGCCAAGCTAAAGTTAGTTTAGAAAGCGATGAACCTGTTGATATAATAGAAATAGATTTAAAAGAAGTATTTGATATACTAGGTTCTATTACAGGAGAAAGTTATAGTGATGAGCTATTAGATGAATTGTTTGCAAATTTCTGTGTAGGAAAATAGAAAAAGAAAGACGTGATGTTAGATGAATTATGAAGTAATTGTTGTAGGAGGAGGACATGCTGGTATAGAAGCATGCCTTGCCAGTGCGAGACTTAACCACAAGACACTTTTAGTAACAGGAAACATTGATAATATTGCCGATATGCCATGTAATCCTTCCATAGGAGGACCTGCTAAAGGAATAGTCGTTAGAGAAATAGATGCTTTAGGTGGCGAAATGGCTAAAAATACTGATAAGAGTTCTTTACAAATGAAAATGTTAAATACTAAAAAAGGTCCTGCCGTTCGTGCTTTACGTGCCCAAGCTGATAAAGTTATCTATAAAAAGGAAATGTTAAAGACCTTAAAAAATCAAGATAACTTAGATATTAAAGAAGGATTAGTAAAAGAACTTATTATAAAAGATAATAAAGTAGGTGGAGTCATTTTAGAAGATGGTGAAGAAATATTTTCTAAAGCCGTTATCTTAACAACAGGAACTTATTTAAAAGGAACAATATTAGTAGGTGATAAGAAAACAGCAGGCGGTCCTCATGGTGAAAAAGCTAGTAATTATTTAAGTCCTTTCTTAAAGAGGCTAGGCTTTAATATTTTAAGACTAAAAACAGGAACTCCTCCTCGTATTGAAAAAGCAAGTGTTGACTTCTCTAAAATGCAAGAAGAACTTGGTAGTAGTGAAGATATAACTTTTTCATATGATAACACTACCGCTCTTGCCTATAAGTACCAATTACCTTGTTATTTAATCTACACTAACGATTTAACTCATAAAATAATTAAAGAACATCTAAATGAATCTAGTATGTATGGTGGCTATGTCGAAGGAGTAGGACCAAGATACTGTCCATCTATTGAAGACAAAGTAGTAAGATTTAGTGATAAAGAACGTCATCAACTCTTCTTAGAGCCTGAAAGTATTTATTATGATGATTTGTACCTTCAAGGATTTTCTACAAGTATGCCTCACTATGTTCAAGAACAAATGGTCCATAGTTTATCTGGTTTAGAAAATGCTAAGATATTAAAATATGCCTATGCCATAGAGTATGATGCTATTGACTCAAGACAAATAAAACCAACTCTTGAAACCAAGATAATTGAAAATCTTTATACTGCCGGCCAAATAAATGGTACAAGTGGTTATGAAGAAGCAGCAGGACAAGGTCTAATCGCAGGAATTAACGCTTCCTTAAAGCTAGAAAATAAAAAGCCTTTAATCTTAAAACGTAATGAGTCATATATCGGAGTTCTAATCGATGACTTAGTAACAAAAGGAGTAAAAGACCCATATCGCCTTTTAACATCACGTGCTGAATATCGTCTTTTATTAAGAGATGATAATGCTGATTTAAGACTTAGAGAATATGGCCATGAAATAGGATTAATAAATGATGATATTTATAATAAGTTTCTAAAGAAAAAGCAAGATATTGAAGAATTAACAAATATTTTAAAAGAAACTAAAATCACTCCTAAAAAAGAAATAAACGATATCTTAATAAAGTTAAATACATCTCCTTTAAAAGATAGTATTACTTTATATGACTTATTAAAAAGACCAGAACTATCTATAGAAGACTTAACTAATTTTAAAGAGTTAAATTACTCTAAAGAAGTTCTAAAAGAAGTAGAGATTAATATAAAATATGAAGGCTATATTAAAAAATCTCTTGAAGAAGCTAATAAGATGTTAGAGTTAGAAGATAAAACTTTACCAGAAGATATTAACTATCAAGATATTCCTAATATTGCCAGTGAAGCGAAAGAAAAGCTAGACAAGATTAGACCAGTAACTTTGGGACAAGCAAGTAGAATTAGTGGTGTTAATCCTGCTGATATCGCTATTATCTCTGTTTATTTAAAGAAAAGAGGAGAATAATGACTAAGGATGAATTTGTAAAAGAAGTAGAAAAACTAGGATTAAATGTAACAGATAAAGAATTATCACAATTAGATATTATTTATAATACTTTAATTGAAACAAATAAAACTATGAACTTAACAAGAATAACAGAAAAATATGATGTCTATCTAAAACATTTCTATGATAGTCTAACTCTAGCCAAAGTATATGACCTATCAAAAGCTAAAACTCTATGTGATATTGGAACAGGAGCAGGCTTTCCAGGTCTAGTCTTAAAAATATTCTATCCTAACTTAGAAATAACTTTAGTAGATTCTCTTTTAAAAAGAGTAAATTATCTTAATAACTTAATAGATAAATTACATCTAACAGGTATAAAAGCCTATCATAATCGTGCTGAAGATTTAATAAAAGAAGGGAAAAAGTTTGATATAGTAACAGCAAGAGCTGTAGCAAACTTACCAAAACTACTATTATGGACAATGCCTTTAGTAAATAAAAATGGTAGTTTTCTTGCCATGAAAGGAAATGTTACTGAAGAATTAGAACTATCTAAAGATATTCTGAAAAAATATAACTGGTATATTAATAATAAAGAGATATTTACATTACCAAATAAGGAAGATGTAAGAACAATTTTAGAAATTAAAAATAAAGCCTAGCAAACTAGTACAATTAATGATATAATGAGATTAGTAGAAAAATAAAAGAATAGAATAAAGAGGGTATGTATATGGATAATAAAGAAAACGAAGTAGTATATTTACATTTAGATGATATAATTCCAAATAGATTTCAACCAAGACAAGTATTTGATGAAAAAGCTTTAAAAGAGTTAGCAGTATCTATCAAAGAACATGGTGTAATTCAACCAATTATTGTTCGTAACATTGGCAATAAGTACGAAATAATAGCAGGAGAACGTCGTTATAAAGCCTCAGCTATGGCAGGACTTACAACTATACCAGCTATTGTTCGTAATTTGGATGATAAAGAAAGTAGCAAAGTCGCTCTTCTTGAAAACTTACAACGCAAGAACTTAAACCCAATCGAAGAAGCAAAAACATATCAAAAAATTCTTGAACTTGACCAAATGACTCAAGAAGAACTTGCTAAAACTATGGGTAAAAGTCAAAGTGCTGTTGCCAATAAACTACGTCTTTTATCTTTAACAGATGAAGTCCAAGATGCTCTTTTAAAAGACCAAATCTCAGAACGTCATGCTAGAGCCTTATTAAATGCCAAAGACCCTGAGACTCAAAAACAATTATTAAAAGAAGTTATAGATAAGAAAATGACTGTAAGAGAATTAGAGGAAAAAATAAATCCTAAAGAAGAAATAACAAAAAGTGATATAGATGCCTTATTAAATCCATCACCTGTTAGTGCTACTATGCCTCAAACTAATTCTCTAAATATCAATTCTAATTCAAATCCTAATAATGATTTTAATACAAGTGTAGGAATTGATTATTCCACTCCTCCAAAATTTATTGATTACGATGTACCAAATATAAATGATAACTTAGAAAGTACTGCTAATAAAACTATTGATATCAATGCTATAAAAGATAAGGCCCAAGATATCAACATAGAAAAACCAACAACTGATGTTAATGAATTCTTAAAGGTTGCCCCTAAAGAAGAAAAGAAAGAAGAAGAAAGCAATTTTAAATTTTTCTCACCTATGGAAGAAGAAACTAAAGAGGCACCTTCAAAGCAAGAACAATCAACATCTATGTTTGATACTCCAGCCCCAACCAATGCTCCTTTCATCAATGATAATCCTTTTAACTTAGGAGGAGAAACAAAAGACTTAAAAGATTCTACCAGTACTTCTATGGATACTTTATTAGCAGGAGTAAATAATAACAATAATAAACCTACAGAACAACCAACAATGCCTAGCATAAATACCTTTAATAACCCATTCGCTAATAATCCTATCTTTAGTGATAATGTAAAGGCAAGTGAAGAACAACAAAAAGCTAATAAACCAAAATATACTTTAAATGAATCTATAAATTTAGTAAGAGAAACTCTAAAGAAAATAGAAGAATCAGGCTTTAAAGTAGATAGTGAAGAAATGGACCTTGTTAATAACTATCAGATAACTATTAAAATATCTAAAGAAAATAATAACAGCTAAAAGTAGAGTTAAATCTACTTTTTTAGATAAAATTCTTTCCATAATAACATATTTTTGATACAATAAAAAAGACAAATAGAAGAAGAGAGTGATAAAATGGCAAAGGTAATTTCTTTAGTTAATCAAAAAGGTGGAGTAGGAAAGACAACAACAAGTATTAACCTTTCTGCCTCATTAGCATTCCTTGGTAAAAAAGTATTATTAATAGACTTAGACCCTCAAGGTAATACCACAACAGGAGTAGGAATAAATAAGGGAGATATAGATGTAAGTGTATATGATGTTCTAACAAATAAATGCAGTACCAAAGATGCCATGATTAAAACTAAATATAAAAAATTATATGTACTACCTGCAACAATAAATTTAGCAGGCTTAGATATTGAACTACTTGAAAAAAGTCAAAGTGAACCTGGTTTTGCAAAAGGAGCCCAATTAAAATATCATCTAAAAGAGCTTGAAGATGAAAATTTTGATTTTATAATAATAGATTGTCCTCCATCATTAGGATTAATTACAACAAATGCTCTAACGGCAAGTGACTCTGTTATTATTCCAGTTCAATGTGAGTTCTTTGCTCTAGAAGGAATAATGCAATTATTAAATACTATAAGACTTGCTCAAAAACAATTAAATCCTAATCTAGATATAGAAGGAGTCCTACTTACAATGCTAGATTCAAGAACAAACCTTGGTTTTGAAGTTGTAGATGATATTAGAAAATTTTTCAAAGAAAAAGTATATAATACTATTATACCAAGATTAATTAGATTAACAGAAGCTCCTTCTCATGGAGAACCTATAATAGTATATGATCCTAAAAGTAAAGGCTCAGAAGCTTATCTAAACTTAGCAAAGGAAGTGATTGATAGAAATGGAAAATAAAAGGCGTGCTTTAGGAAAAGGTCTTGAGGAATTATTTAATAGTGAACAATTAAATATCGCTGATGTAGAAGAAAAGATAATTAATAATACTCCAAAAGACCAAATAGTAAATCTAAATCTAGATGAATTAAGAAGTAACCCTTATCAACCTCGTAAAAACTTTGATGAAGAAAGCTTAAATGAACTAGCATCTTCTATCAAAGAGCATGGAGTATTTCAACCTATAATTGCTAAAAAAAGTATCAAAGGCTATGAAATAATAGCAGGAGAACGTCGTGTTAAAGCATCAAGACTAGCAGGACTAACTACTATACCTGCCATCATTAAAGACTTTACTGATGAAGAGATGATGGAAATAGCTTTACTTGAAAACTTACAAAGAGAAAACTTAAGTGCTATGGAAGAAGCAGAGGCCTATAATGCTTTAAAGACTAGACTAAACTTAACTCAAGAAGAACTTGCTAAAAAAGTAGGTAAATCAAGAAGTCATATTACTAATATGTTAGGCTTATTAACTTTACCTAATGAAATAAAAGATGAAGTAGTAAAAGGTGAATTAAGTATGGGACATGCTAGAGTCCTAAGCAAGTTAGAAGATAAAGAACAAGCGATAAGTCTAGCAGAAAAAACAATAAATGAAAATCTAAGTGTTAGAAGGTTAGAAGAGTTAACTAATTCTAAAGAAGAATATCATCGTAAAAAAGAAATAACTCCTCATAAATCAAAATCTAAAGATAATGAGTACTCTTACTTAGAAAGTGATTTATGTGAAAAATTAGGTACAAAAGTAAAAATAAGAAACAATAAATTAGAAATAAGCTTTACAAATGCTAATGACTTAACAAGAATACTAGAAATTATGCATTTAGATAAATAAAGGAGGTAATCCCCTTGAAAGAATTTTTTGATTCAGAGATATTTATATATATAGTAAGACCAGTAATATATATCGGTCTTGCCTATATATTATATAAAATAATTACATTTTTTCTAATTAAAGCTCTACATACTAAATATTTAAAAAATAAAAATAAAAAAAGAGTCAACACAACACTAAGTCTTATAAATAACTGTTTAAAATACATAATAATATTTTTAACAATTCTATTGATTCTAAATAGCTTTGGAATCAATGTTAGTAGTATTTTAGCAGGATTAGGAATAGTCGCAGCAGTCCTTACTCTTGCTTTCCAAGATTTAGCTAAGGACTTTATCGCTGGTATTTCTATAGTAATGGAAGACCAATTTGAAATTGGTGATAATGTTATGATTAATGGCTTTCGTGGTGATGTTATCGCTATGGGACTTAAAACAACAAGAATAAAAGATTATAAAGGTGCCGTACAAATTATTTCTAATCACATGATAACAGAAGTTACTAACTATAGTTTAAATCCATCTTTAGCAGAAGTTACTATTTCTATTGATTCTGATAATGATTTAGATAAAGTTGAGAAAATTATTAGAAAGACTATGGAAACAATTGATAAGACTTATGATTTTCTTAAAGGTAATACTGAGCTTTGGGGAGTTGAAATGGTAGATAAAAATTCTGTAACATATAAAGTTGCTGTTAAAACTAAATCTGGTAAGGATTTTGAGATTCAAAGAAAGATGAGAAAAGATTTACAAGATGCTCTAACTAAAGCAGGTATTAAGATGCCACAAACACATATGGAGGTTCGTAATGGAAAGTAAAAACTATAAATTAGGAGATAGACTAGTATTAAAAAAAGGACATCCCTGTGGTACTAATGACTGGGAAGTAGTAAAACTTGGCGCTGATATAAAACTAAAATGTACAGGCTGTGGAAGATTAGTATTTATTCCAAGAATAGAACTAAATAAGAAAATCAAGAAAATAATAGAAAAGGAGAGTCAAGATGCATAATAGAAGAAAATTAAAACTAAAAAAATTCTATCTTCATCCTATTACAGTTTACTTACTTCTTACTTTCCTTGTATTAATACTAAGTGCTATTTTATCAGCTTTACAGATGCAAGGAACTTATAATACAATAAGTCCAACTACCAATGAGTTAGAAAGTACCTTAGTAACAGTAGAAAACTTATTTAACTTTGATGGTATGAAATATATATTTAGTAATGCTATGACTAATTTCTTATCTTTTGCACCTCTAGGTATGTTATTATTAACACTATTTGGTCTTAGTATTGCAAAATCTACAGGATTTTTAGATACCCTATGTAAAAGAGTATTAATTAAGATAGATAAGAAAATATTAACCTTTATTGTTATATTTTTAGCAACTATCTCATCATTAATAAATGATGTAGGTTATGTTATTCTAATACCAGTATCTGCTATGTTATTTTTACTTAATAATAGAAACCCTCATCTAGGTATCATTGCTGCTTTTGCAGGAGTTAGTTTTGGTTATGGAGTATCTATCTTCGTAGGTAGTATGGAAGTAAATCTAATACCAGATACGACAACAGCCGCTCGTCTTATAGATGCATCAGCTCATATCAGTTTAACATCAAATCTATTTATCATCATCGCTTTTTCAATTATCTTATCACTAGTTGGAACTATTATAATTGAAAAGATAATCGCTCCACGTCTTGGTAAATATAAAGAAAAAGAAGAACTATCAAAGACAGAAGAGTTAGTAATAGTTGATGAAGTAGATGCTAAAGAATTAGAACAACAAAAGATAGAAAAAGAAAGACGTGAAAAAAGAGGTCTTAAAGCTGCTATCATAACAGGAATAGTAGTTGTCATATTATTTATATATTCTATAATACCAGACTTACCATATTCAGGAATGTTACTTGATATGGAAGAAAATACTTACTTAGGTCAATTATTTGGTACAAACTCATATTTCCAAGATGGCTTTACTTACATGATGGCTTTACTTTTAACCCTTGTTGGTATTGCCTATGGAATAGGTGCTAAAACTATTAAAAATGATAAAGATATAATTAATGGTTGTAAAGAAACATTCGCTCCTATGGGAGAAATATTAATGCTTATCTTTGTAGTAGCACAGTTTACATCAGTATTTAGAGAAACAAACATAGGAACAGTAATTGCATCTTGGTGTGCTAATGCTATAGGTAATATAGGATTTACGGGATTACCTTTAATAATCTTTGCTATTATAATGATAGGACTAGCTAATCTCTTTGTGCCAACACCAAGTGCTAAATGGCAAATATTCGCTCCAGTTATGGTTCCTGCCTTTATGCAATCAAACCTTTCAGCTCCATTCGCTCAATTTATATTAAGAGCAGGTACTTCAATAACAGCAGGTATAACACCATTACTAGCATGCTTTGCTATCTACATAGGATACTTAAATATCTATAATCAAGATAAATCTAAACCAATAACAATCCATAAGAGTATAGGATATGTTCTTCCATATTTTGGAATAATCGCTATAACTTGGATATTATTAGTAATAGGTTGGTACTTAATAGGTCTACCATTAGGACCTGGAGTATATGCCACAATTTAAAATACCGCAAGGTATTTTTTTCTTTTAAAAGATATAAAACAATGCTATAATATGGAAGTAAGAAAAGAGGTAATATTATGAGTTTAAAAGCAGGAATTATAGGACTACCTAATGTAGGTAAAAGTACATTATTTAATGCCTTAACAAAAACACATATTTTAGCAGAAAACTATCCATTCGCAACAATTGATCCAAATGTAGGAATAGTAAATGTTAAAGATGAGCGAATTGATAAACTATCTAGTATGTATAATCCTAAAAGAACAATCTATACTAGTTATGAATTTATAGATATTGCAGGACTAGTAAAAGGAGCAAGTAAAGGAGAAGGACTAGGTAATAAGTTCTTATCACATATAAGAGAAGTAGATGCTATCTGTGAAGTAGTAAGATGTTTTGATAATGGTAATATAATCCATGTCGATGGCAATATAGACCCTATAAGAGATATCGAAACAATTAACTTAGAACTTGCTCTAGCAGATTTAGAAACAATTAATAATAGAATAAATAGAATTAGTAAGAAAGCTAGAATGAGTAAAGATAAAGATGAACTTTTAGAGTATGAAACACTAGAAAAGTTAAGAAAAGCCTTAGAAGAAAATACTCCAATAAGATTACTTGATTTAACAAAAGAAGAGAAATCTATCATTAAAAGTTTTAATCTTCTAACAGAAAAACCATTGATTTATCTAGCAAATGTTAATGAAAATGATTTAGGTAAAAACAATGATTATGTTAAAAAAGTTAAAGAATATGCTAGCAAAGAAAATGCTAAAGTTATTACAATCTGTGCCAAAGTAGAAGAAGAGTTAAGTGAGTTAGATGATGTAGACGAAAAAGAAATGTTAGAAGCTCTAGGACTAGAAAAAAGTGGATTAGATTCCTTAATCGCTGCAACATATGATTTATTAGGACTTTCCACATATTTTACAGTAGGACCAGATGAAGTAAGAGCATGGACTTTTAAAAAGGGCATGAATGCTAAAGCCTGTGCAGGTATTATCCATACAGACTTTGAAAAAGGCTTTATTAAAGCAGAAGTTATTTCCTATGAAGACTTAATAGAGTGTGGTAGTGAATTAAAAGCAAGAGAGGCTGGTAAAGCAAGACTTGAAGGAAAAGATTATCTAATGCAAGATGGAGATATTTGTCACTTTAGATTTAATGTATAAGAAAATACATAGTTAAATATTATTAGAATAAAAAAGACTGTTAAAAGTTATAATATATTTTTAACAGTCTTTTTATTAATCTAAAGTCCATTCAAATGTATAATCATTATCTATTAAAACATTATTATAATACCTAACTTTTAATCCGGTATCACCTTGTTTTTGTTCCCAGATAATAACACCTTCTATTGTCCCACCAGAATCTAGTTCACCACTCTGTAACATAATATCATCTTCTGCTGTAATACTATAAATAGAGGCTTCTGCTCCATCACCGTTTACCATTTGAAAATCTAAAGGATTATAAGATATTTTTTTATCACTATTATTTTCAATTTTAATAGTAACTTTTACATATTCATAACCTTCTTTAGCTTGGAAAAATTGGTTTTCTCCTTTTGTTTTCTCAACATTTGTTATTGAATATGCAACATCTTTATAAGTAACTACATCACTTTGGTTATACTCCTTTTGAAAACTGTCTTCTTTCTTTCCTCCCAAAGCAGCTGATATAATAGCGATTATTACAATACCAAGTAATATCCATCTTACAATATGCCTTTGTTTCTTATGACAAACAGGACAAACTTTAGCTTTTTCATCAATTTCAGTTTGACAATACTTACAATTTTTCATTTTTACCTCCTTTCACTATCTATTATAACACAAAACTCACCGAATAGATGAGTATAATTTCACCGAATAAATGAGAAAATATATTTAGGAAGGGTGATGAGATAATGAATGATAAAAATGATGAAAATTATATTTATTATCTTGTAGCCCATAACTTAAAAATAGAAAGAAAGAAAAAAGGCCTAACTCAAAGTAAATTTGCTGAGTTGTGCAATTATAGCGATGGCTTTATAATGAATATAGAAAGTAAAAAATATTATCAAACCTTTAGCCTTGGAACATTATGGCGCTTTGCAAAAGTTTTAAATATTGATATTAGAGAACTTTTTAGACCTATTGAAAACAATAATAGTAAAGATACTCCATAAAATAGATTATAGTATGTTATAATTAACTTAGATGGAGGGGCTTTCGATGATCGTTCTAGGAATAATAAGTATAATGGCATCACTATGCATATTATATTTAAAATATAGAGTCGTTTTAACAGGTAAAAAATATAAAGCTAAAATCATTGGACTTGCAAACACTAGTTCAATATATACAGTAGGTGGGTCATTAGTAAAAAAATATATAGTAAAAATTAAAAATAAAAAATATTATACAGCTCATGGTTGTTTATTTACTAAATTAGGGAGAAAAAAAATAGGCAAAGATATTATTGTAATTATGAATGAAAAATATCAAAATGAAGTATTTAAGATCCTTGATTTTCGTATAGAATTTATTTCTCTATTATTATTTTTAATTGCTATTATATGCTTTCTATAATAATTACTATAAATTAAATTAGACAAATAAGAAGAATAAAGAAAATTTAAAGAAAAAGGGTTAATTTAAGTTAGGAAATCCCGTTTGGATATCCCGATTTTATTAATTGATAAGCAACAAAGGTGAACTTTGTTGGTAAAATTAATACTAATCACACAAATTAAAAAATCAAGAG
>CALVIS010000017.1 GCA_944331805.1 uncultured Bacilli bacterium | reverse complement strand
TATTTTTTATAAGCCATCTCTAAGAATGAAACATCGAACTTAGCATTATGGGCAACCATAGGTAAGTCACCAAACCATTCTATAAACCTTTTAACAGCATTTTCTTCATTATCTTTATCTTCTAGCATTAAATCTGTTATATTTGTTATCTCTGTTATTTTAGCAGGTAAAGGTCTTCCTGGATTAATTAATTCATCATAACGTTCTAATATTTCTCCACCTTTCATCTTAACAGCACCGATTTCAATAATAGAGTCGGCACCACCAGCATTAAAACCAGTTGTTTCAAAGTCAAAAACTACATAAGTTTGGTCTAATAATTTCCCATCATTAGGTCTAATAACAACATCAACACTATCATCTACCATTACAAGTTCTGTTCCATATAGGGCCTTAAACTGATCTTTTTCATCTTTACCTTTATTATAATCTCTTACTAAGTTATAAACATGAGGGAAAGCTTGACATCCATTATGGTCAGTAATTGCAATTGCTTTATGTCCCCACTTCATCGCTTGTTTTACTAATTTTACTTCATCTGCTACTCCATCCATCTGACTCATCATCGTATGAGCATGTAGTTCTACTCTTTTTTCTTTAGCATCATCAGTAATTTCTTCTTCCTCATGCTCTACTGGCATAATATCTCTAGCATTAAGTACTAACTCATCTTTAGAAAAATTATCTATTTTCGTATATCCTCTAATCTTAAGCCATGTTCCTACTTTTAAGGCTTTACAAAGTCTAACATATTCCTCATCTTCATTACAAAATACTTTACAAGCGATACTATCTGTTTCATCTGTTATTTTTAAAGTAATAATCTTAAAATTAGTCTTACTAGACTCAAAATAATCAGTACCAAAGATATACCCTTCTACAGTTACATCATTATCTTCTCCTAATAAAAGACTCATCTTAATAGGTTCACTATCTATAATCTTACCTAGAATACATCCTTCATCAGTACTTTTTCTTCTTCTAGGAGTACCACTGTTATTATAACGTTTAGGCTCTTCTTTAATAACATCCCTCTTAATAGGCTCAGGAATTACAACATTAGATAGTTCATTACTTATCTCTTCTTCTATTTCGTTATCTTCTCTTAATATAACAGGAATATAGTCATGAAAACCTATATTATGATAGAAGTTATTTATATCATTACTTATTTCTTTTAGTCTATCTTCTTCTTTCTTATTGTAAGCGATAAGTCTTAGAGTATCTCCTTCATAAACTAGAGAATCTTTATAAACATCTGTTAATTTTATCTTATCTTGTTCTTTTAAGATATCTAAAAAATAAGGATAATAATCTAGAAGAATATTATTATCAGGATTTCTAACAGTAAAGTTATAAGTTAAATCATCAGCAAAAAGAGATTTATTCTCTACTAGATTAGATAATATATCTTTAGGTAAATATTTATCAATAGTTATTTTAACTAAAAAGCTTTTATTATTTTTATTAATTACTATTTTATCTAAGGTTGAACTTTTAAAAAAGTCAAAGTACTCACTATTTAAATTAATCTTTTTCAAAAATAAATTTAGTTTACTATCCATACCGCACCACTATCCTATATTATTTCTAATTCTTTAATCTTTAATATATGCTTTTGATTCTTAATACAAAAGTTAATAAAAGTCTTTAAATCAACAGTTGCTAATCCTCTTTCAAAAGTATATTTATCTAGTTCAAAGATAATCTTATCTTCCATCATTCTATTTAATATCTCTTCTTTAGAATAACCTAGATACATAAGAAAGTAAGGATATAGTTGTCTTTTTAAGTATTTTAGAGAACTATCTCCTCTTAAGTAAACACTTTTATTTAATGCTCTTGATGTAAGTTCATTATCAATAGCAAGTTCTATAATGGCATCTACTATATCTTTATATTCGCTCTTGTATGTTGCTAGTTCTTTTCTTACAATATGTTCAATAATATTGATAATAGCAAGAGTATAGTTATCACTATCCGCTCTATTACCCCAGGTAATAGTATTTACTCTTCTACTCTTAGGTATTTTCATTCCTATAACATCTAGTTTTTTATCAACAACTAAAACATGATATAGTTTAATATCAAATCTAAGTATTTCTTTTAAGTTTTTATTTAAGTCTTTTTTTATTTTATCCCAAGTATGTAATAATTCAAGACGATATTTTTCTGTTTCTTCTCTTATTTCTTTATATATATCACTAGTTCTAACCATATCAAAAATAGTATCATCATCTGGTATATAGTTTTTAGGTTCTTTTAAAATATGTTCCTCTTCTTTATATAAATCATTATAACTATGACGATAGTTTTTCCACAACTTCTGTTTAAATGCTTGGATATCAGAAGAAATAGAAGCACTAAATAATAGATTCCATATTAAAACGTAATCATTTAAAACAAAATTTAAATTCATTTTCTATTCCCCCTTATCAATATTATTATTTACATCTAAAGTTTATCATAAAAATTATAATAATAAAAGTAGCAATAGAAAAAATGAAATAGAACAATCTAAATCATTTTTTTCTTCTTTCTACTCTTAATCCCATCATTAAATCATTAACAGGAATATTTTTATCAAGACTCTCATCTTTAATAACATCAATAGATAAAGTCTCTTCTTTAACATAATTCATATACTTATCAAGCATCACATCAATAATATCTTCACCATTATAGTAAAGATTAATTCTATCAGTAATAACAAAATCAGCTTCTTTTCTTAGACTTTGTACTTTTCTAACTACTTCACGAGCAAGTCCTTCAAGAATTAAATCATCTGTTAAAGTAGTATCTAAGACAACACTAATATTACCATTACTAGAAGCACAATATCCTTCTTTATTTTTAAGAGTTGTTGTAATCATATCTTCATTTATTTTTAATTCTTTACCTAAGAACTCAGTAGTATAGTAACCTGATTTAATCTGATTAACATCATTAATATCAAACTTACTAACTAATTCCCCAAAAGCTTTAATATCACTACCAAACATCTTACCAACTACTCTAAAGTTTGGTTTAACAATATAATCCATATAAAGACTCATATCATCTTCATAAACTACTTCTTTTACATTTAATTCTTCCAATATTATAGATTCTAATTCTCCTACAACACTTTCAAATACTTTAGGAACAATAATGAAATGAAGTGGTTGTCTAACTTTAATAGATACATCTTCTCTAGCATTACGACCTAAACTACAAATATCACGAACAACACTCATTCTATTTTCTAACTCACTTGAAATTAATGATTCATCTACTTTAGGAAAATCTGCTAAATGAACACTCTTACCATCCGTCAAATTACGATAAATCTCTTCTGTAACAAATGGTGTAACAGGTGCTGCCATCTCACAAAGAGCAAGTAAAACTTCATAAGTAGTTTGATATACTGCCTTCTTACTCTCAGTAAGTTCACTATCCCAGAATCTCTTTCTATTACTTCTAATATACCAGTTAGAAAAATCATCATTTAAGAAATCTACGATATAATGAACTACTTTGTTTAAGTCATACTCATCATATGCTTTAGTAACAAGTGATAATGTATTATTTAAACGAGATAGTAACCACTTATCAGTAATATCTCTATCATTAACAGGAACATTATACTCTCTAGGATCTATCTTATCTGCATTAGCATACATCTCAAAGAATGAATAAGCATTTTTAAGTGTTGATAAGTACTTAGAATTAACTTCTTTTAAGCCATCATTATCAAACTTAATAGGAGTCCATACAGGAGATACATAAGGTAAATAGAATCTAATAACGTCACTTCCAAACTCATTCATCAAATCAAATGGTTTAACGATATTACCTTTACTTTTACTCATCTTCTTACCATATTTATCAAGTAATAAGTCATTAACTAAGACATTTTTATATGGACTTTTGCCTGTAACAAAAGTAGATATTAACATTAATGTATAGAACCATCCTCTAGTCTGATCAATTCCTTCACAAATGAAATCTGCTGGAAATTGGTCTTCAAATAACTCTTTATTTTCAAATGGATAATGGTATTGTGCAAAAGGCATAGAACCAGAATCAAACCAACAGTCAATAACTTCACTAACACGACTCATTTCTTTACCGCATTCAGGACATTTAATATGAATATCATCAACATATGGTCTATGTAATTCTATAGTCTCATCTATATCTTCTATCGCTTTTTCCACAAGTTCAGCTCGTGATCCTATCATCTCTTGATGACCACAACTACATTTCCAAAGAGGTAGTGGTGTACCCCAATATCTATTACGAGATATTGCCCAGTCATTCATATTTAATAGCCAGTTACCAAATCTCTTCTCTCCTACAAAAGCAGGATACCAATTAACACCATTATTATTCTTAACAACTTGGTCTTTTATCTTAGTTACCTCTAAGTAATATGAAGGTTTAGCATAATATAACAAAGGTGTATCACATCTCCAACAATGAGGATAGTTATGAACCATTTTAATCTTTTTAAATAACTTACCATTCTCTTTTAAGTACTTAATAACTTCTAAATCAGCATCAAATACTCTCATACCTTTCCATAAACCTTCCGTATATTTACCATCTTCACCAACTGGATTTAAGACAGGTAAATTATATTTCTTACCAACATTATAATCATCTTGTCCAAAAGCAGGAGCGATATGAACAATACCTGTACCATCTTCCATAGTTACATAATCATCTACTGTTACAAAGAATGCTTTCTTATCAACTTTTAAACTAGGTATTAACTGTTCATATTCCATATATTCTAGATTTTTACCACTATATTCTTCTAATACTTTATAATCATCTCCTAATACTTTAGAAGCTAATTTTTTACCTACAATAAATTTATTACCTTGACTTTCTACTAATACATACTCTTCTCTTGGATTAACACAAAGTGCTACATTACTAATTAAAGTCCAAGGAGTAGTAGTCCAAACAAGAAAATATACATCTTCATCCTTTTTCTTCATAGGAACAATAACAGTATTTGCAGTTACTTCTTTATAACCCTGGGCAACTTCATGAGAAGCAAGACCAGTACCACATCTAGTACAGTATGGAAGTATCTTATGTCCTTCATAAAATAATCCTTCATCAAAGAATTTCTTTAGAATCCACCATTCTGTTTCTATATAGTTATTATCATAAGTAACATAAGAATGCTCTAAATCAATAAACTGTCCCATTTCTTTAGTCAAATCAGAAAAAGCTTTCTCATTTTCCCAAACACTTTCACGACACTTTTGATTAAACTCTTTTATACCATACTCTTCAATATCTTTTTTATTACTAAAGCCAAGTTCTTTTTCTACTTGTAATTCTACAGGAAGTCCATGCGTATCCCAACCTACTTTACGAAGAACTCTATATCCTTGCATTGTCTTATATTTACAGAAAGTATCTTTTAAAAACTTAGCCATCATATGATGTAGTCCTGGTTTACCATTAGCAGTAGCAGGTCCATCATAAAAGACAAAGTTTTCACACCCTTCTCTATTATCAATACATTGTTTTAGAATATCCATCTTCTCCCAAGTCTTTAAGATATCCATCTCAACTTCATGAGTCTTACCTTTTTCAAGTTCTTTAAATGCCATAATATCTCCTCCTAAACAAAAAAATCTATGAATCACAAGGGCGTTAAAAATAACACTGTACCACCTTGGTTCATAGATTTTATCTATCTTGATTATATAACGGTTTTACCCGGCTTTAACTTATCCTTAAAGCACAACTTGAAAGTGATCCGAAATAAGTTCCTTTATTAATTTTCACCAACCATTAACTCTCTATAAAATTTCCTTATTCCCGTCTTTCGCACTTGTTTTAAAATAAAACTAAACAAAATATATCACAATTTTAGGGGTTTATGCAACTACTTTTGTTAAAAAAGCCAAAAAATAAGAAAAAGCAAGAATTTTATCTTACTTCATAGCTCTTCCAGCATCTAAACTAGGAGCATTATCAAATACATCCCCAGTATTATTAACTGACTCTAAAGCTTGCCTCATATTCTCTAATTGAGCTCTTTTAATAGCAAGGCTTTGTTCCTTATTAACTCTTTCAGTTTCATTTTTCTCTTTAGCTTCCCTATAAGCATAAGAAACACTATTTGCCTTATCTTTTATATCTCTTTTAACATCGTTATATCTATCAACAACATTTGTCTTTAAATCATTTAACTCATTATTAAATACTATCTTAACCTCACTTTTTGCCTTAGAAACTTTTCCCATAACTTTATAAGCATTAACACTCATATTAAACTGAGCTTCTGCTACTTTATCATTAATAGTATCCATTACATTATCTTTCTTACTCTTAAAATATCTAACCACTCTATTAGTAGCTTTTCCCATATAACTACTTTTTTTACTAGTTTTCTGTATTTTTTCATTAATATTAGAAAAGGGAACATCTCTTTCCTTAAGTTCTATTTTAACACCCTCATCAAAATTAATAGCATCGTTTAACTCCTGTTCCTTAGCTTTCTCTTCTTCTTTAGCTTTATTCTCTACAGCCTTATTATATTTATTAGTAGTATACTTTAATTTAACATCTTCTATAGCATTCTTAATAGTTAAATCAATAGTCGTATTTTCTCTAACTTTTTTAATAGCAGAATTTTTAACATTACTAACAAAAGAAGATGCCATACTTACTTTACTTCCACCAACTTCCTTTATATATGATAAAGTATCACTAACTTCGCTAGCAATTCCTTTACTAAAATCAATAACATCACTTTTCTTATCATTAGCAAAATCAATGACATCATCTTTTCTATCATTAATAAAGTTAACAATATCTTCTTTTCTTTTATCTCTAATAGCCGCTTTAAAATCTGCTTTAGCTTCCTTCTTAGCTTCTTTCTGTCTTAACTTTTCTTCTTTTACTCTTTGCTTTTCCTGTTCCTTCTCTATTCTCTCTATCATTGCATCATATTTTGCAATTACCTTTTCTATTCTAAAACGTCTATATGGAGCAAGAAGTTTATTAGAAATAGAAGTTATTCTTGCTTTTCTTAAAGCTACTCTTGACGCTTTCAATGCTTCTTTAGCAGCTTCTCTTTCCCGCAAGCTTGAAACCAATCTCTCTTCATCAGACAAAAGCTCTCTATCTAATTCTTCCAAAGTCATAAATATCACTCACCTTATGAAAACATTGCATTTACTATATCTTTTATTTTATTTCTCTCTTCATCAGTCTCTAAATCAACTAAAGTATCTTTACCGTCATTATCTTTAACAACACGAGAAGCTAGGATATCGCTAGTCTCATCACCTTTATCAATCGCATAAATTGCATAATTCTCCCCATCAAGACTAACAGTCTTTAACATCTCTGCTTCCTTAATCTCGCCATCTACTTCAATCTTAAATTTTGTATCATCCATAGTTTTAACCTCCTTTTATCTTATACAAATATTTTACCATAAAGAAATAAAAAAAGAAATATTATCTTTTCTTTAAAGTATAAACTTTATTATCAGATAATATTTCTTTATCAACTATAACTTCACTATATTTACCCCTATTAATGCTTTTTTGCAAAGTATGACTAACATCAAGTAATGATGTATATACTATTTGTTTTAATTCTCTAGCACCTGTATCATTAGAAGTAGCAATTTCTAAAATGGCATCGATATAATCATCTGTATATTTCAAATCAACACCATAAACTTCCTTATAAAACTGTTGTTTTAAAAGAATCGGACTTAGCTTGCCTTGTTTTAAAATATTTTTTAAATCTTCTTTAGTAAGATTATTATACATAATCTTAGGACTAATTCTTCCCACAATCTCTGGAATAAAACCAAAGTCTATTATATCTTTGTCAGTAACAGTTAAATCTAAAGAGTCATCATTATTAAAGCCAAGCTTTCTATTTTTATCTTTTAATATATCAACAAACGCTCCCCCTAAAACTATATTCATAAATGTTGTATCTATTTTTATTCTATCATAATTCGTTAAATTAACATCATAAACTGTTCCATCAAGAAAATTAAGTAATAAGTTTTGAACTGCAACATCAGAGACTTCTAAACCACGATTTGCAATCTTATCAAATTCATCTAAAAATATTAATGACTCCTCACACTTTTTAATATTTCTACTTGAATTCTGATAAGCCATTTTTAAAATATCATCTATATCTTTACCAACATATCCAGAACCTGATAAAGTCGGTGTAGAATACTTTGTAAATGGTATATTCAAATACTCTGCTAAAAGTTTTAATGTCTCTGTTTTACCTACACCAGAAGGTCCCATTACTAATGGTCTTTGTATTAAATGAGGATCACTAGTTTTATAATTATCACTAATTACCGTAACAAGATTTTCTATATTTTTATCTTGTCCAATTACTCGCATCTTTAAATAAGCTTCTAACTCATCTGTATCAATATCTCTTCTAATATTTTTATTTTTAATATTAGTTTTACTATTAGTATTTACATTAACTAATTTAATCTCTTTTTCTTTATCTTTAATCTCTCTTTCTTTTCTCTCAAGCTCCTTAAAATCTTTTACAGACTGCTCTATAAAGTCTTTTAAAAGTTTTTCATCTTTAAGTTGTGTTAACATATAAAGTTTTCTTTTTGGTATACTAACTATCCCATTATAATAACTAGAATTTAAATTACTATTACTAGCAAGCTCTTTTAAATCAGATAAAGATAACTTATATATATCTAATTTCTCAATCTTATTATCACTATTTAATCCAAACGTAAAACTACCAAATATATCATCTTGATAATATTTTAAAGCTTCTTCTATAGTTGCAGCACTATATTTAGAAAGAAGTTCCTCTTCAGTAGAAACAAAATAAACTCCTTCTACTAACTCACTAATAGCAAAAGATAATTCATCAATTAAACAAAATTCATGATTAAATTTATCTACAAAAGCTCCATACTCTTCATTTAATTCTCCTTCTATTACAGTAACTGGATTAAACAAAAATCCTCCATTAGATAAATTCTCTTTTTTCATTAACATTGCATACATATTAATTCCCCCTAAACTGATTATACAAAAGTTAGAAGAAAAAAGCTAGACTATATAAACATATAATCTGGCTTTTTATAAGGTTCATCATAACTCTTATCTTTCATATATCTATCTATGAGTACAACTCTATTCTCTTCTAGACTCTTAGGAACATCAATAACTCTTTGATTTCTTGAACCTCTATAATAGATATTTAAGCTTCTCTCCTCTAAGATAAACTTACCATCTACTAAGACATCTACTTCACTAAGTAACTTCTTCATCTTAGGATTTTTAAGCATCGCTTCATAAGTATAACCTGTATAACACCATACATTAAGTCCCATCTCATGAGCCACTTTACTTATTTCATAACAGGCTTCACTCTGACACACAGGATCTCCTCCTGATAAAGTAATACCATCTTGATTTTTAATAGTCTTTAACTCATCTATTACTTCACTAACATCAAATAAAGCCCCACCATTAAAGTCATGAGTCCCTGGATTTTGACATCCAGGGCACGCATGAGGACATCCTTGTGTCCAAATAACAGTTCTTACCCCTTCTCCATCTACAATAGAATCAGGTTGTAAATAAGCTGCTAATCTAATTTTCATCTTACTTACCTTCTTTTGCAGTCTTTAAAATATCATTTATTCCACTATGTTTAACACGGTCAGCCTCTTCAGCACGTTTACCATTATTAAATCTATCAAGACCACCAACTAAGTAACCAGTAATACGTCTAATCCTTTCAAATTTTTGTCCTTCTCCAACTATTTTTTTCATATTTAATTCCTCCTTCTTATTTTTATTTATTAAAACTATTCACAACAATTATTATCAATAGATGTTATTCTCTCAATTGGAACCCCTTCACCTTCATGACGTCCACATCTAGGACAAACATCATTAATAACTCCAACATATCCACAAACAGGGTCTCTATCAACAGGATGGTTAATCGCACCATATCCAATACCTGCTTCTTTCATAACTCTAATTATCTTCTCAAATGCCTCAACATTAGAAGCCGCATCACCATCAAGTTCAATATAAGAAATATGTCCTCCGTTAGTAAGAGCATGATATGGAGCCTCTTTCTCTATCTTATCAGTAATACTTATATTATAATAAACTGGTACATGGAATGAATTAGTATAATATTCTCTATCAGTAACCCCTTTAATCTTTCCATATATCGCTCTATCAATTCCTGTAAATCTACCAGATAACCCTTCTGCAGGAGTTGCAAGACAAGTAAAGTTTAAGTTATATTTTTTAGAATACTCATCACAACGTTTTCTCATAAATGTAATAATCTCAAGTCCTAACTTTTGACTTTCTTCACTTTCTCCATGATGTTTTCCAGTTAAAGCCTTTAAACATTCTGCAAGTCCAATAAACCCTGTAGATAAAGTACCATGTTTCCATACTTTTCTAAGTCTATCTGTAGGTTTTAACTTCTCACCATTATTCCAAATACCTTGTCCAAGTAAGAATGGAAAGTTGTAATTATGTTTACTACATTGAAACTCAAATCTTTCAAGTAATTGGTCTTTAACCATATCCATAATATCACTAAGCTCTTTATAGAACCCATCCATATCTGCCTTATCTCTTTCTTTTAAAGCTATACCATGTTTAATACCAAGTCTTGGTAAGTTAATAGTAGTAAAAGATAAATTACCACGTCCTGTAACAATTTCATTATCAGGACTAGTAACATCTCCTATTACCCTTGTACGACATCCCATGTAAGCTATCTCAGTATTAAAGTCTCCTTCTTTATAATATTGTAAGTTAAATGGAGCATCTATAAAAGCAAAGTTAGGGAAAAGTCTTTTCGCAGATACCTTACAAGCAAGTTTAAATAAATCATAGTTAGGATCTCCTGGATTATAGTTAACCCCTTCTTTTACTTTAAAGATAGATACTGGAAATATTGGTGTTTCCCCTTTACCAAGTCCTCTATCTGCAGAAAGTAAATAGTTTTTAATAACCATTCTTCCTTCAGGAGATGTATCTGTTCCAAAGTTAACTGATGAAAATGGAACTTGAGCCCCTGCTCTTGAATGCATTGTATTTAAATTATGAATAAATGCTTCCATTGCCTGCTCAGTCGCTCTATCAGTTTTCTGCATTGCTTTTTCATAACTCTTTTCAAATATTTCATGAACTCTACTAGAGCCTTTCTGATAATCACTAAATTCTTTTACATCAATTTCAATTGACTCTTGCTTATCAATTTCTCTAATAATTCTATCTATATTAATACCTGGAATAAATCCCTCTAAATCTAAAAAATCATAAATTGTCTGTTTAAATTGTTTTTTAAATGTTTTAAGTACTCCAGGAGCTAGATAATAATCCAAAGCCGGTATTGCTTGTCCACCATGTTGGTCATTTTGATTTGCTTGAATAACGATACAAGCTAGAGATGCATAAGTTGAAATATCCTGAGGTGGTCTCACATACCCATGTCCTGTATCAAAACCATTTTTAAATAGTCTTGATAAATCTATTTGACAACAAGTAGTAGTACCCATTGCTAAGAAGTCCATATCATGAATATGAATAGTACCATTATCATGAGCTTCAGCATATTCTTTTTTCATCAAATATGCTTTTGCAAATTCTTTAGATACAGTCGCACCATATTGTAGCATTGTACCCATCGGACTATTTCCATCAATATTAGCATTCTCACGTTTTGCATCTTCTTCATTAGCAGACTTAAGTCCAAGATTTTCTAATGATTTTAAGAACTTATGAGTCTTATTATCTCCAAAGAAACATTCTCTAGATTGATTTCTTCTTTCTCTATAAGAAGAAAATGATTTATATACATCATCGTATCCTTTACTAGATAATTCTGTTTCTATATAGTCTTGAATCTCTTCTATTTTAAAACGATTATTTTTTTCTTCTGCATCTTTCTTTATTTTCTTTAAAACAGCACTATATACTTTTTGAATATCAGAAGAGTTATATTTCTTTTCTTTTTCACTCTCATCATCATCAACTTCTACACTATCAAAACCTTTTTTTATCGCTAAAGCAATTTTAGCACCATCAAAATCTACTTTTTTACCATTTCTTTTAATTACTGTAACCCCTTCTAATTGGTCAACTAATTCATTTACATCTGCCATGTTTTTACCTCCTATCTAAGTCAATTGTAAGAGCTGAAAATTCAAAAATCAATAGGTAATTTTAAGAAAAAAATCAAGTATTTTTTAAAACCATTGATATATATAGTTTTTATTAAAAAACTTTTTTTGTTCGATTTACGACAATTTACATTTATATACATTTTTTAGTTTTTTCTAAAAATCATTTTTCAATTTCTCTTAAAAATATTGAATTAAAATAATGCCAATTTCTTTATTTTTCAACAAATACGTAAATTATTTCTTTTGTATTTTTATCTTTTTTTATCAAAATGGTTTTTTAATTTTTTTAATTTTTTCCTTTATATAACAAGTTCCACATAAAGATTCATAAGAAACATTACTATCATTATCAATAACAATGCTATCGCCATCAAAAATAAAATCATTATTAATTTTTCTTGCATTAAAACGAGCCTTTTTTCCACAGCGACAAATAGTTGGCATCTCCTCTATTGAATCCACTAGTTCTAATAGTCTATCTGCCCCTTCAAATCCATTCGTTTTAAAATCAGTTCTAAGTCCAAAAGCAATAACAGGAATATCCATTATTTTAGAAATATAAAATAACTCATCTACTTGTTTTCTTTTTAAAAATTGTGCTTCGTCTACTAATATACAAGAAAGAGAACAAATAATATTCTCTAGTTTAGATATAATACTATCATTTTCACCAATTAAATAATCAACCTTTCTTTCAAGGCCAATACGAGAAACTATTTTCTCATCACCTTTAGTATCAATACTAGGCTTTAAAAGTACTATATTTTTCCCCTTCTCTTCATAATTATAAGCAGTTTGTAAAAGAATAGTAGATTTTCCTGCATTCATCGCTCCATATCTAAAATGAAATTTAGCCATTATTATCTATCCTTCCTATCAGTAGAACCAAATCCTCCAGTCCTCATCCCCTCTGCATTATCATCATCAACTGTTAAATATTTTTGGAATATCGCTTGTGCCACTGCCTCTCCTTTTTTTATTACTACATCTTCATCTTTTAAATTTATACACTGCACAAAAATATGTCCTTCATTATCAGGATTATTATAATAATCAGAATCAATTACTCCCACATTATGTGGAAAACTAATCCCTTGCTTTTTAGGTCCAGAACTTCTCGGAACAATTAACAAAGCCTCATCACTTTGCATATAAGCTTTAAGACCTGTTGGAATTAAAGTTGGCTTCATTCCTTTTTGAAAGCTAGGTAAAACCACTTCCTCTGCCGCTTCTATATCATAAGCAGCTGAATGTTTTGTCTTTCTAACTGGTAAATTAATCCCCTTATGGGCATATTCTTTTACTACTTCAAAACCTCTTGTTTTCATTATTTATTTTCCTCCTCTAATTTGTATTTATCACTACCATATAACTTATAAGCTTTTTTATAAGTTTTAACATTTTCCTTTTCAGTACTTTTAGATAACTGTGCATCTAACTCTGTTAAAACACCAATAACACTATTATCCTGCACTCCATTTAAAACCTCTAAATATTCCTTTTCAGCATAAGGACCTTCATAATGTCTAGAGCCTATCATACCCACAACATCATTACCTGATGAATATAATTGTAATATTTTACTACTCCTTATAGTTTCTAATATCTTAGGAAAAGCTTCTAAAGTTTTTTCTTCATCTCCTATCAAACAAGCAGGAATCATCCCTATACCATTATTTCCTCTCTTCAAATATCCTCCAGAAATACCCTCATATTCTCCACTCATAATAAGTGTAAATCCTTCTCTTAATCTTTCTTCCATTACACTACTCCTTCTAATATTTTACTATTATCTATATATAATACCTTTTTATTCTTTTTTAGACTAAGCGGAACATCAATAATACATTGATTACTACTACCTACATAATGTATTTTTTCACTTGCAAGTCTTAGTACAAATCTCCCATCCAGTAATACATCTATATTATTTAAAATAGTGTCCAAGTTTTTATCATTATCTTTCTGTTCTAACAACTCTTCCCATGTATAACCAGTATAAAGCCAAATAGTCTTATTAGGAAACTTTTCTCTAATCTCTTTAACTAATTTAGATATTTCACATCTATTACCTAAGAATAAAGGGTCCCCTCCTGATAAAGTAATACCGCTACACCAGTCCTTTTCTAACTCGTCAAATATTTCCTTTTTAGCAATATCATCAAACAGAAGGCCATCATTAGGATCCCAAGTCATAGCATTCTGACATGCATGGCAGTGATGAGAACACCCTGATACCCATAAAACTACTCTAAGTCCTTCACCATTTAACATATCCGCTTTCGTTATATTATGATATCTCATCACATAGACTTCCTTTCAGATATCTCTGCCATCTTAGCACTACTAAGCATTGTATCGCCATGAACTCTAGAGTAAGAAAGATAACCATTCATTCTATCTATCTTCGTTAAATCACTACTTCCACATTTAGGACATACATCCATATCTAACTCTTCATGACCACAGTTATTACAGTAAGCAAGGGAAAGATTAACTCCTTCATAAAAGCCTTTATCCATCGCTCTTTCTACATAAGTAATCATCGCTTTAGTATTATAACTCAAGTTATAACGTACATACTGAATACGTCCACCTTTAAATAATTCCCAAAACCTATCTTCCAAATCTTGTTTCTCGATACCTGTAATATCCTCCCAAACACCACAGTGGAAGCTGTTAGAGACATATTCTCTTGAACTAACGCCAGGAATAACCCCATATTTTTTACGGAATTGTTTTATCTGTAAACCACACAAACTCTCTGCAGGTGTTCCATATATAGCATAAAGAATATGGTCTTCATTTTTAAACTCTGTCGTCTTCTTATTAATATATTTCATAACATCAAGGGCAAACTGTCCATCTTCTACAATGCTCTTACCATTATATAGAACCTGTAACTCATTTAAGGCCGTAATACCAAAAGATGCCGTAGATGATTTAAGTACTGGTTCAATGGACTCATCTGGCTTTAAATTACCTCCATAAAAGCCCCCTTGACAATATGCCAAAGGATTAGTAGAAGCTTTACGTTTAGCAAGATATCGATAAGTTCTAATATGTATTTTACGTATCATCTCTAAGTAATAATCAAGTACTTCATAAAAGTCTTTCTGTTCTTCTCTTGCCTTAGCAAGTATCATAGGTAAATGTAGTGATATTGCCCCTATATTAAATCTACCAACAAAGACAGGTTTATCATTTTTATCAACAAGCTCCATTCCCCCTTTTTCATACCAAGGAGATAAAAAGGCACGACATCCCATCGGACTAACAATTCTCTTATATTTTTTATACATCTCAGGAACATAACCTTCACCTGACAATGATAAATAATCAGGATACATTGTCTTTTCACTACATTTAATCGCTGTAAGAAAACTATCTCTTAAAGCTCCCCCTTCCCCATGCACTTTTTTATCGTATAAAAATACTAACTTAGGAAATACCGTAGGTCTTTTAAATCCTTTCTTACCTTGTCCTCTTCTATGAACATCTAATATAGTCTTAGTAATCATAACTGCAAACTTATCAGGATCTACTCCAAAAGTAAGAGTAACAAAAGGATAATCTCCTCTACTAGATGAAACAGTATTTAATTTATATTCAAGTCCTTGATAACCTTGTTCACACTCTCTTACAGTCTTCTTCCAAGCATAATCTCCCGCTTCTTCTGTATACTCTTTTCCTTTAATACTTAAATACTCTTTATAATACATATCATAACTTTTCTTAGCATATTTCTTTAAAACACTATCAATCTCAGGTAAAGTAAATCCTCCATACTGCATAGCCGTTGTATTAATAGTAACATCACCTATTACATTAAAAGCCGTCTGTAAAGTTTTAGGTTCTGTATACCAAATATTACTCATCTCAAAACCATCTTTTAAGACATTACCAATATCAAACAAACAACAATTCATCGTATCAAGCCTTGCACTCATATCATGAATATAAATATACCCATCTTTACAAGCTTCTATTTCTAAAGGTGTTAAGAAAAACTTCTTATATAGTTCTTTATTAAGACTATTATATATTAAACAACGTTGAAAAGTAACTAAAGTACTATCAGTATTAGAACAATCTTTATCACCAACACTAGTAATATACTGTGCTTTCTTATAGACTTTACTTAATATTTGATCCATATCCCTTTTATAGTCACGATACTCTCTATAACTCTTTGCAACCAAAGGATTAACATCTTCAAGTGCTACTTCTAAAAGACTATGTAACTGTTCTACAGTAGGATTACTTGTCTGTGTACTTAAAAGTTCCACTAATTTATTAATTATCTCTTCCATCGCCTCATCAGTTAAATCTACCATAACTCTCTCGGCACAGGTTTTAACATCTTCCCTAACTTTTTCTAAATCTAATTTTTCTAAGTTTCCATTTCTTTTTACAATCATTATGTCTTTCTTCATCTTACTACCTCTCCTATCCTACAAAAGCTATTCTACTCTAAAAAAGAAAAAACTTATTGTTGCATTTGCAACAATAATAAAATTTTGTTAAAATTAATTTAATGAGGTGATACAAAATGACGAAAACATTAGATGAAACAAGGATTTATAAATTCAAAAAAAATTTGTCAAACTGTGTCAATGTTAAGAGTAAAGTATTTTACAACAAAGAACTAATACTTAGTTACTCCCCTATCAAAAAGAAGATAGGTTTTATTACTAAAGGAAAAGCGAATATAGTAAAGATGGACAAAGAAGGAAACACTACTATTATGAGAGATTTAAAAGAAAATGATATCTTTTCTAATCTATTCTTCCAAGACACAGAAGATGAAATATATATAATCAGTAATGAAGAAACAGAAGTTATTTTTATAGACTATTATAATATTATAAAAAATTGTAAAGGTAATTGTTCTTTTCATAACAGTATAGTTTTAACTTTATTTGATTTATTAATAGAAGATAATAAACAACAAAATGAAAAGATTGAACTATTATCGAAAAGAACAGTAGAAGAAAAGATTATTTTCTTCTTAAAGCAAAGAATGAATAAAAACAATATCTTTAAAGTTACTACATCATACAAAGCCATAGCAGAATATCTATTTGTAGATAGATCAAACCTTATGAGAGAATTAAAAAAAATGGAAGAGAAAGGCTTAATTGAAAGATATGAAAAAACAATTAAGATTTTATCTTAAATTTATATTGTAAATAATTAGTAGAAGCTCTCTTCATATAACCATAATAACTAGCTTTAACTCTCACTAACTTATCTTTATCATAAATACTTAAGTATTTTATCTTTCTTTTAATCCTTGCCTTTACTTTATTATTTATTCTAATAATAAGCTTATTATTTCTTAAAATAAATCTATATCCTATAAAAGTAAAACCACTACTTAACTTATATATATTAGTTTTCTTATTAAGCTCTAACTTTTCTTTAACAAGCTCCTTTTCAATAACATTTTTAATATATTTTAATCTCTCTTTATCATAATCAAAGATAACTCCATCATCCATATATCTTATATAATATTTACATCCAAGTTTCTCTTTTATTAAATGATCTATTCTATTTAAATAAAATATTGCCAAAATCTGACTAGTAACATTACCAATAGCAAGTCCTTTATGATAATTATATCTAGGAACTTTCTTAAGTTCATTCTCATGATTAAGAGATAAATCTTTTTTAAGTTCTCTATTTATAATATTATCTATTTCCCTATTAACATACCCCATATTAGAACTATAAATAATATCTTTAAGTAAAGAAACTATTCTCTTATCTTCATATATTTTATCTAACCTTTCTATTAATATATCATGATCTATATTATAAAAGTATTTCTTTATATCAAACTTAAGGACATATACTTCTTTCCCTTTTCTTTTTAAGTTATTAATATACTTCTTACAAAGATTAAAAGCATAACTACTACCCATACCTTTTCTTGTCGCAACATTACTATCTATAAGCTTAGGTTCTAAGACAGGTTTTAATATATATTCACTAACCATTTGATTAACTATTTTATCAGTTAAATTCTCACTCATAATAACCCTATATTTAGGATCTTTTATTAAAAAGATATTATATTTACCATGATGATATTTAAAGTCTTTTAAAGAATTATAAATACTAACTAAATTACTAGATAAAAACAAATTATACTTAAATAATTTCTCTTTATGTTCTGTATTTTTAACTACAAGTCTATAACTATCAAGTATTTTATTATAATCAACTAAAGTATCATAACTAACACAACTCTTTTTCATTCTTTAATACTCCGTAAGCAAGTTTTCTAATAGTAACTACCTCATCTACTAAGCCTTTATATTTCTTAAAACTAATTATTTTATTTAAGTATAAATATTCAAAATAATAATCAACCATGGATAGACTAACTATAAAGTCCTTCATATATTTTTCTCTAATTCTATTACTATCTCTATTAACAATATATGAATTTAATAATCTAACTAAATTAAATAACTCATCTTGCAAATTCTTTTTCAAAACACTTTCACTTTTAGGAAAATTTTTTGAAAACTCTACTACATCACTAGCAAGAACTTTAGTGTTTTTCATTATTTTAAATGAATCATTTTTCTCCATAAAAACCATACTCCTTAACATACATTTTACTTTTATTTTTAAGTCTTAAATAATCACTATTACTATTACAATAATACTCTCTTATCTTAGAACCAACAACTGCTATATTAAAGTGATATTTTTCTTTTAATACTAACAAATCATCTAATAGATATTTAGAAAGGATTAACTCATCAAAATAGTCTATTTTAAATAGATACGAAACTATCTTAGCATCTATATCATAAGTTATAAGTTTATCTTTATTTTTAATAAGTAATAAATACTTAGCATAATCTTTTTTATAATATCTATATTTATTTAAAAGTGTTCTTCTCTTCATACTAACTCCAAAAAAGAAGTAATACAAAAAATATACTACTTCTTACTATCAAATTATTTTAATATAGGGATAGTCCAAGAACTTTATTCTAAGTCCATGAACATCTATATTATATATTTAGGGCAAGCCCTGGGAATTAAACTTGTTTCCATTCAAAACTTCCTCTATTTGTAAGCCTTAGCCAACAAAATACGGTGACACTAGATTAATTTCTAGCCTTAGTAGGAATCTGGACGGACGGCATTGTTGTTATCTACATTGTTGTTGTTGAGGTTATCAAACTCATTCCATACATTAGCATTACCATTATTGAAATCGGCCGGCGAACCAAAAAGACCGAAAAAGTAGCCACAAAAGAAAGGGTAACACCAAAGAAAGAGCACGTCACTTACAGTTTAATCCCCGAGGCAAATGAGGAGTCATTTGCCTAATTCTACCTAAGAAATTGTATATGGACTACTAGCAGTCCCATCTCCAGACGTAAACCCGTTTTCAGTGGTCACATTGATAACTGGACGGACGGCACCGTAGCTACCTACACAGTTGTAGTTGAGGACACCAAACTCACTCCAAACATAAGCATAACCAATAATGAAATCGGCCGGCGTCATACTCCAATACCAATAATCACTCTCTCCTGGATTTAAATAACTATTTCCTACTACATACGAACTTTCTCCTGCTAATGTTAATTCATCTGCTGTTATTAATCCTGCTTTTAATCTATAAGAACCTCCATATGTCTCTTCTGTTGCAGGACAACTTAATGTCGGTGCATTATTCCCTGGACTGTTTTTCTGGAAATTTGCTAGTCTATCCCCCATGCTTGAATACATATAAACGTCCGTTAAATCTCCAAACATTGCTTCTGATACATCATATTCACTAGCATTCTTATATCCACTACTATCACTACAGAATCTTCCTCCTATTACTTTACTATCATAAATACTACTTCCCAATGTATTTTTATACCATGTATCTACTTCTTTTTTTATAAATGAATCTGTTCCGTTATCATAGGTATATCCACTATATTTAGGGTTATCAAACTCTAAATTATATGGACTTACTCCTACTGCAAATGAATGAGCTAGATCACTATTATCTGGACTTGCACTTGTTCCATTATATATTAGTCTTAAACTTCCATCTCCATTTACTCGCACTATCTTCCAGTACATTTTATCACCAGCATTAGCAAGTTTTACTTGAGTACATTCATTTTCATATCCAACATTATCTTCCCTACAACTTTCTAGACTTTGATAATAAAGCCCATTATTTTCATATACATAATAATCACTTACATATTCTCCAAATTGAACATTATTATTATCTACTGCTCCTCTATAATAATAACTAACACCATCTTCATCATTCATACTATATAGTCCATTAGTCACTTGACTAGGTTCACTTCCATATTGAGGACCTTCCTCTGTAATTGATGCTATATAACTTCCATTACTTGCATAATTAAACATATTAGTTGTTTCTTCTTGTAACTCATTATCTTCAAGTATCTCCTGTGTAGTTAATGGAACATACTTATCTCCTGCTTTTCCATACACATTTATTCTTACACTAAATGTTAATCCTCCTCCATCTCCCTGGGGATTATAACTCTCATCTACATACATTCTTAATCTATAATTATAAGATTCACTAGAGTTCATACTACTTGTATATAAACTCATCTCATTTACTGGTCTTCCTGTATAATCATTAGCACTACTCTCTTCATTATATGTCTCAGGTACCATTAAGGCTTCTTCTGTTCCATCTGAGTTTATCTTAGTTAGATATAACTTTATATATCTACCATCTATAGTATTACCATCTTCTTTTTTAGCACTTATCTCATAGTTGATATTTACATCACCTGTTATTTCACTACTTACACTAAAGTCAAAATACTCCCCTGGATTTAATCTAACAGTTCCTGTCTTATCTGTTGTTGGTAAGGCTCCACTTAAACTTATTGTATTATCTGTTTCAGTATATGTCATTGTAATAGAACCTGTCGTTATAGAGTTTACTTTACTACCTGTTTTACTATAACTAAAGGCAGCATAACTTACTCCTACTATCGCTAGTATCATTACTACTAACACTACTATTATTATAATATTTTCTTTTTTCTTCATCTTTCACTTCTCTCCTTTATTATTTTTCTCACACCATCAAAAAGAACAGAATAATACTATCCTGCTCTTATATCATAATGAAAGAAAGTAATTTTATTACTTATATTAGGGTTAAATGCCCCCCCCCCAGGTAACATTTTGTAAACATGTGACTTTAGAAAAATGACGATTTATTTTACCTTGATAAACTAAATAAGCCATATTCATTACTCCCTCTCTTATCTTTGTTAACTTAATATTATCACAAACTAAATAAATTGTGCAATAACTATTTTAGCCTTCCATGTAAATTATTAATGTCTTCTAACTCATTATGTACTTGTTTTACTACCTTATAATTAACACCATCAGAACTTTCTAAATAATCAATATAAATATCATTATTTATAAAATTACCATCTTTATCAAAAGATAATACATCTATCTGTAATTCATCTTTATAAGGATTAGTAAATCTAAATATATAAGGATTATCCTTATCTTTTAAAATATCACTTACATTAAAGTAATACTCTCCTATATGTACATTACTAATATCTCTATCACTATGTCCTATCTCATCACTATATAGATTTCTATCATCATAACCTATAAATAATTTTTTCATATTATCAATACTAGGTAAAACTCCACAACTATTCTTACCACTTAAATGTCTATCAGATATCTCTTCATTAGTAAAATTACTACTAAATAAAGGCCCTGCAATAATATTACCTAAGCTTATTTCTTTAATAGAATTACCATAAAGACTAAAATTAATATCTCCTATATTAGCTATTAAATAACCCTTTAAAAAACTATAAACACCCTTATTTAAATATCTTACATTTTTACAAATTGTACTACTTATAATATAATCCGCTACTACTCCTTTTTGTTCATCTGTTAAACTATCTTTATTCTCATTAACAAAACCACAAAAAGAGGACATAGAAGCCCTCTCTTCTTTATCTAAAATATTCATATTAGGTAATAATTTATCCATAACTACACGTCCTTTTCTACTTACTAATCATTGCTACTACTTAACACTACTTTAGTTGTATGTTCCTTACCTCCACGCATATAAGTTATCTCTATTGTATCACCTACAGAATATTTGTAAAGTTCATATCTTAAATATGCAGAATCTGCTACTTCTTCTCCATTAAGTTTAGTAATAATATCTCCTTCTTTAAGGTCAGAGTCCGCTGCACCACTTCCAGATTGAATACCAGCAACTACAACACCACTATCTATATCATCAGGTATATTATAATTATATCTATAAGATCCTTTCGCATCACTAACATTAATCATAGAAACACCAAGTAAAGGCCACTCTATAGATTCTCCTTTTTCTAGAGTCTCTATCTTACTATTAATATATTCTATAGGAATAGCAAATCCCATACCTTCTACTTCTGTTTGAACAAACTTCATAGAAATAACCCCAATAACTTCACCATTAGTATTCATTAAAGGTCCACCACTGTTCCCTGGATTAATCGCAGCATCAGTTTGTAATACTTTCATAACCCAGTCACTACCACTAGTATTACTATCAGTACTAACACTAACCAATCTATCTTTACCTGCTAAATGTCCCGTAGAAACACTACCTCTATATTCATAACCTAAAGGACTACCAATAGTAAATACTAAATCACCTAACTTAGCATTTTCACTATTACCAAGTTGTAAAGCTTTAATACCATCATATTTTTTTATCTTAATAACTGCAATATCAACATAAGAGTCTCCCCCTAATACTTCACCATCTATCTCTTCATCATTTGAAGTAATCAAAGTAATTTTATCAGCGCCATCAACTACATGTTGATTAGTCATAACATAAGCATAATCACCATCTATCTTATAAACAAAACCTGTACCAGTAGAAGCTACTTCATTATTTTGATAATTTCTAATCATCAAAACTCCATCATAGACTTTCTCTACCGCTTCACTAATACCAGACTCATCTACAACTACTTTAGTACAATCAGCTGAACTACAAGTTAATCCACTATTTGTAGAAGAACTACTATTATTACCAACTAAATCTTCTCCTCCTATAATTACAAAGGTTAAAACCCCACCTATAACAAAAGATACAATTATAAGTACCGCTTCTTTAATTCTCTCTGAACTCATCACTCGTCTCTCCTCTCAATATTAGCAAGTTCCATATAATTACTAGGAAACCCCATTCTATCTAATATTTTATCTATTTTAATACTATGCAAATTATACTCAAGATTATCAATTCTCTTCTCTAACTCTAAACACATATCTTTAAACTCATTATAACTTAACATTCTCTTCATTATAATAAGAAGTGCAAATAAATCATTAGTACCGTTTTTATATTCACCTTCTTCATCTTTTTCTAACCCAAGTAACTCATGAAATCTTGTCCCTTTAATCTTCTTCTGGGTTCTATTTTCATAAAGAATATCTTCATGAGCACATAAATTACGATAATTAGAAAGTATTGGTAAATAATTACTAAACTCATCAAGTGGTATATTATATATCTTACAAATATTTACTTGGTCATCATATTTCATTATTGAAAATAATTCTCCCACTATTCCAAAAGATAAAACTTTAACTAAAATCCAAAGAGGCACATACCCATAATTAGACATATAATGTGCAGTCGCTGTATGTTGACTTCCATTAATTCTAATTTGTCTTTTCATCTTTTTAATCAAATCATTTACCTGTTTTTGTTTATTCTTATCACTAGTAAAGTTCTTATTACGTAAATAATATTTCTCTTTATATCCATATTTCTTAGATAACTGATATGAAAATATAGATTTTAAGTTATTTTCAATAACAAGTAAATACTTAAAGAACACATTTCTAATCGCTCTATCAAATAGAAACAAACTATACATCTCTTCAAAAGTAACCCCATCCAAGAAATGTTTATCAACATTACTTCTCATAAAAGGATATCTATAACCAGATATAAAGAAGTAATTTTCTCTTAGTAATATCTTCTTAGTATATTTTTCATCTGTAATAGTCATACCCTTATATTTAAGTATTTCTATTTGTTCTTCAAGATTCTTAAACTGCTTATCTATCATCTTCTTCCTCACCTAGAATAAATTATATCACAAAAATTATGTAAAAAATATGATATTTTAATGAAAAATTATGTTATACTTTAAAAAGTAGAAAGGATTGATTTTAGACTATGCCTGCAACTGTTACTCATGCTTACTTTGCAAATGACCTTTATGACATACTTCCTATTGGTCTAAAAAAGTTATTAATGGATGAAAAAAAGAGATTAAGAATGTTCTCACAAAGTACAGATTCTTTTATTTTTTATAATCTACTTAAAAAGAAAGATAAACATATAAGAGACTTTCAAAGTTATTTCCATACCAATAAATCAAGAGAGTTTTTTATTAATTTAGTTAATTATATAAAGTATAATAATTATTATCAAAATAGTGAAGTAATGGCTTTTCTCTATGGCTTTATCGCTCACTACTCTCTAGATTCTAAACTTCACCCCTATATAATTTATAAAACAGGTATAGTAGACGAAAGTGATCCTAGCACTTATAAATATAGGAACAAACACGAATACATGGAAAACTTTCTAGATAATTACATGATTAAACAAAAAGAATTTATAACACCATATAGTTTTAAGTTCTATGATTTTACTTTTGATCTTACTCCCTTTTCTAAAGAATTAATAGAAGTAATTGATTATGCTTTTAAAGAGACTTTTAATTTTAATGACTTTTCTAAATATTATTACAAATCATTAAAAGATATGTACAAAGCCTTAAAGTATTTAAGATATGATAAATATGGAATAAAAATGTTCTGTTATAAAACTGTAGATAGATTTACTAGTGATAAAACTTTTAAATTACAAGCAGTGTCATATCATACCCCATTAAAAGATGAATTTAACTATCTAAATGCTAATCATAGTACTTGGATTCATCCTAGTCTAAAACGTGAAAAACATAATGAATCTTTCATAGAATTATATTCTATCGCTCTAAAAGATGCAAAAAAAATGATAACTGATGTTAACAGTTATTTAAAAGACACTAAAAAGATTAATTTAAAGAATGTTTTTAAGAATTATTCTTATTTAACAGGTAAAAACTGTAATAATAAAAATAAATTAAAATATTTTGAATAAAATTAAATCTAACATATCATTATATAAATAAGGTGATAATATGTTAGAAAGTTATAAGATTGCAAGAAGTAATAATGAAGAAGTATTATACTTATATTTAAATGTTGATTATGAATTTGGTGAAGATTTAGAGGAAGATGACTTAGAAAAGAAAGCTAGAAATTATTTAGTTACCCATGATATTAAATTTAATGGTAATAAAATTGTTTTTATAGTTAATGGTATTAGTACTAAAATGATTACTATTGAAAATAATAATACTTACTTAAATGATTATTTAATTACTATTAATACTAAAGAGAAAATAACTATAAAAGAACTTCTATTAAGTTTATTATTTAGTAATATAAATATCTCTTTAAGAGAAGAAACTCTAAAAGCTTTAACAGTTTTGTATAGAGGAGAAATAATTTATAATTTAAATAATAATTATTTAGATATAAATAAACTATCTTTATCTTATCATAACTATAATTATTATAAGGTTACTTATCCTGAAACCTACAAATCAAAGTTTGAGATATTTAACAAAGTAATTGATGAAACTAATGGAGAGTATTTAATTTATAATGGAAAACCCATCAGATGTTTTACTCACTTAGTTAGCAATGGTTATACTGAAGAAGATAAAAACATTCCTTACACTGTAAAAAAAGAAAGCCTCTGGGACTTAGCATACCCAAATTATTTACAAAGAAAAGATTACAGTATTAAAGAGTTTAAAGAAAAATTAAATCTAAAAAGTGATAATTTTAATATAAAGATTACTAGTATCAGTAACTCTAACAGAATAAAAGAGTTAGACTTAGGAGAAAGAAAAATAGATGCTAGAAGTTTAGCAGTCTATTTAAATTTACCTTCAACCGATATTACTATAATTATTAAGAAAGATTATTTAACATTTATAACAAGAGGAATAGGTAGTGGTTTAGGTCTTAGTATTATAGGAGCAGATAATCTATCAGAGTTAGGTTATAACTATAAACAGATATTAAATTATTACTTTAAAGATGTATCGTTAGTGGTGCAAAAATAAATTTGCATAAATGTAATAATTATGATATAGTATATTTGTAAGAAAAA
>CALVIS010000016.1 GCA_944331805.1 uncultured Bacilli bacterium | reverse complement strand
TCTTTTATCTTCTAGTAAAATAGTAATAAAAAAGATAGATTTGACTTTTATTTAGTCTTTTCTATCTGAACTGTAACGTTCTACTTTTACATTTTGTAGAAATATCTTGCATATTTATAAAAAAAGTGCTATAATATAGGCACAAAAACAAATTGGGGGGATTTTAAATGAAAAAACTAAAAATGCATAAATTTAAATTAATAATACTAACAGTTTTAGTAACGATGCTTGGTATATTTACTTTTACAGGTGCAAATGCAGCATCTTCTGCACCAACAACTTTTACAGCAGATAGTGAAAAATTACTAGAAGGCTACATTGATAATTGGCACTATGGTAAATTAACTAGTAGTTTGGGCGGTTATGTTTATTGTCGAGACATGAATCTAGGTATTCCATATGGTGTTACTATGACTCTAGAAGGAGAAGCACCTGCATCAATCGCTTATATCTTATCAAATGGCTTTCCAAGAACTAGTATAACAGGTAATGATGATATGGATTACTATATTACTCAAGCCGCTTTATGGTGGTATATGGATTTACATATGGGAGGACACAACTTACCAGATAGTTTCAAAACAACAGGTTCTGATCCACATAATTTAAGACCGCATATCAAAAAATTAGTAGAAGGAGCAGAAGGTGTTACTTCATATGCTACTCCAGCGATAAGTTTAGTAAATAATGATAATTCACTAAACTTATCAAGTGATAAAAAATATTATGAATCAAATGCTATTAGTGTTAAGACACTTTACACAACTGGTAATTATACTATCTCATTAAGTGGAGCACCATCTGGAACAACAGTGGTTAATGCTTCTACTGGAGCTAGTCAAACATCATTTGCAACAAATGAAAGCTTTAAAGTTAGAATACCAGTTGATGCTGTTGATACAGGAGATTTAAATATTACAGTTAAAGCAACAGCAACAGGTTCAATAAATAAAGCATATATGTATAAATCAAGTGATCCAACAAAACAAAGTGTATTTGGTTCTGTATTGTATCCAGATACATCAACTGTAACGGATCAAACTAATTTAACACTTTCAACAAGTAAAGTTACTATTACCAAAATAGATGATGCTACTAATAAACCGCTAGCAGGAGCTACTTTCGTAGTAAAAGATAGTGCTGGTAATACCGTTGCAACTTGGACATCAACTACATCATCACACGCAATTAAAAACTTACCAAATGGTACTTACACATTACAAGAAACAAAAGCTCCAGCTGGTTATATCTTAAATGACCAAGTAGTAACATTTACAATTAGTGATACTAATAGAAATATCTCAATAAGATTTAAAAATGATGCTATCAATAAAGAAGCAACTATCATAAAAGTAGATGCTGAAACTGGTAAAGCTGTCGCAGGAGCCGTATTAGTAGTAAAAGATGCTAATGGAAAAGTAGTAGAAGAATTTACTACTACAACAAGTGCTCATGTTCTAAAAGATTTAGCCGATGGAACATATACAGTAGAAGAGAAAGAAGCTCCAGCTGGTTATGAAAAGACAGATGAAGTATTTAAGTTCACAATCAGTGATACTAATAATAAAGCTGAAATTACTATAAAAAATAAACTAATTGAAAAAACAGCTGAAATTATAAAAATAGACTCAGTTACTAAAGAGCCTGTCGCAGGAGCTGTATTAGTAGTAAAGGATAGTACTGGTAAAGTAGTAGAAGAATTTACTACTACAACAAAACCACATGTCTTAGAAGACTTAGCCGATGGAACATATACAGTAGAAGAAAAACAAGCTCCTAAAGGCTATGAAAAAACAGATGAAGTATTTGAGTTTACAATCAGTGATACTAATAATAAAGCAGAAATAACAATTGAAAACACAGCTATTGAAAAATTAGTAACCGTCTTTAAAGTTGATGGCAAGACAGGTAATCCAATAGAAGGAGCTGTACTTATAATCAGAGATAGTGATGGTAATATAGTAGATGAGTTTACCTCAACAAAAGAAGGACACACTCTTACAGGATTAAAAGATGGAGAATATACAGTAGAAGAAAAACAAGCTCCAGAAGGATATACTAAGAGTGATGAAATATATACATTTACAATAAGTGATGAAACTCCTACTGCTTTAGTTTTCTTTGAAAATAATGAAATAGTAGAAGTTCCATTTACTGGAAGTAATCAATCCCTAATAAGTACTTTATTTGGATCAGTACTTTTGATATCCGGAGTAGGATTCGTATACTACAATGGTAAAAAACAAAAAGTTAAATAAGAAGAAAAGAATCTCTCCTAATACAGTCGCTCTTATTGGAGCCTTTGTAATAACACTTGGAGGATTCTTTATTCTTTATAACTTCATCAGTGATAAAAAACTATTCGCATATGATTATATGAATGAACAAATATATGAGAATCAAGAAACACAAATATATAATGTTAATACAACAGAAGTTAATATTGATGAAGAAGAAACAACTACACAAAATTATCAAGATATTGAAAGTTACATTGGTTATTTAGAAATACCAAAAATAAAGTTTAGAAGGGGTTTTTACAACATTGAGTCAACACTTAATACAGTAGAAGCGAATATTGAAATAATAAAAGGTAGTAATATGCCTGATGTTACTAATGGTAACTTAATAATTGCAGGACACTCTGGTACTGGTTGGAAAGCCTTCTTTAAAGACTTATACAAACTAGAAGTAGGAGATGAAGCGACAGTTACCTATGCAGGGCTAAATTATACCTATAAAATAACAAATATATATAAACAACAAAATACAGGTAAAGTCTCAATTAAGAGAAACTATGATAAAAATACATTAACTTTGATTACCTGTACTAAAGATGATAGTTCTACACAAACTATTTACATAGCAGAACTAGATAGAGTTGAATAAATAAAAGGGGGTGTTATTAATGAGTCCATTATCATTGATAACAAAATTACAAACAGTTTTTGATTTAATTACATCTAAAAACTTATATTTAATGATATTAGCAGTAATAGTGTTTTTAACTATAATATTTATTACTACTAATGGTTCTAATAGAAAGCAAAGTAAAAGGACTTATATTCTATTATATCTAGCAGGTTTTATTTTTATAGCCTTCCAGTATGGTAGTAGTTTTATGACTTTGTTGGATTATGCTATTAATGAAGTATTTATAACTTATTACTTTCCTAATATTGTTATTTATCTACTTATGTTAATTATAACTAATATAGTTCTATTCAAAACAATATTTAGTAATAAAGCAGACTTTAAATTAAAAGTTATAAACTCAACTGCCTTTGCAATCATTATGTACTTATTTATACTAGCAATATCACAGATTGCCACACTTAACCTAGATGTCTTTAATATCACAGAATTATATAGTAGTAATGCTGTTAGAAGTTTACTAGAATTAGGTATGTTTATCTTTGTCTTTTGGATGGTAGTTCTAGGAATATACTATCTAATAAGAAAATATCAATATAAACATAATTTAATCCAAGTAGAATCTTTTACAAACTATAATATAATTCATGATTTTGATGTCAAAGAAGCTTATAAAGTTCCTAAGAAACAAGTTATTATAGAAGAACCTAAAGAAGAGAAGAAAGAAGAACAACCTGCTATTAACTTATTAGGACAAAACTTTACTTTAGATGAATATAAGCTTATGGTTAAGATACTAAAAGAAGAGAAAGAAAAAGTTCAAGTAAAAGAAGAAGAAAAAACTGTTGAAGAAAATGCCCCTTTAACAGAGTTAAATAAACTATATCAAAGTATAAGAGATTAGTTAAAATACTATCTCTTTTTTCTTTTGCATATACTTTATTGGTGATAAAATGTTAACAGAAGAAGAGTTTTATAAAGAATCTATAGATGCTAATCTATATTATTTAAGAACATTAAGAGATTTTTGTATTAATATTGAACTTTCCTTTTATGGAGATAATCCTTATAAAAGAAGAGCTGAGACTCTCGCTAGAAGAAGTCAGGATTTAGGTAGAGAAATAGTAACCTTAACTAATGGGAAAGTACCATCTAAAGGACTAAATTATCAAATATTTTATACAGAGTATACCCTACCTATAGAAAGATTAACAGAAAAACTTTTTAATCTAAATCTTGGTACCGATATAACTGAAATGCAACTTAAGCTTACTCCTACAGATACTTTTGAAGTAAATGATGAACTGATTAACAGAATGGCATCTATTAATGATAGAGCTTTGGCTTTGGCGAATGATTTTATAAGCCTTGCAAGAGAAATAAGAGATGAGATGACTTCTAATAATCTATTTTCCTACTCATATCCTACTATGTATAACTTTATGATTATAACAATAGAACTATATATAGGAGAGTTAAATAGATTAAAAGAAAGAATAAAAAAAGACCCTATCATCGCCTTAGATACAGAGTATGGCTATAATATAACTGCCTATGAAATAACTTCATTCTTAAGAGGCCTAATAGACCCCAATGCCACTTCCTATATAGAAACATTAAATAACATCTTAAATGAAGTATATCCAGGGCTACTTGAAGATTATAATAGTCTCCCTCTATCTCCAGAAAATCAACAGAACCTAACAGAAAGAAGTATCGCTGTTATTAGAAGAATAAGGTTATTAATAAGTAATATGTTAAGAGATTTACTAGATGCTAAACTATACTTTATAATAGAGCCCCTTGCAATTGATAATTTCTATCGTAATATAAATTATTTTCTCTATGCCTTAGATGCCAACACGAAAGAAGAGTAAAGTTCTTCTTTTTCTTTTCCCCTCCTTAAAATAATGATATAATGAATTAGGAAGTAGGTAATAATATGAGTAATATAGATTTAGATAACTTAAATGAAGAACAAAAAAAGGCCGTTTTATATAATGAAGGACCTCTTTTAATACTAGCAGGGGCTGGGTCTGGTAAGACTAAAGTCTTAACTACGAAAATTGCCTATCTAATAGAAGAGTTAGATATATCTCCTTATGAGATACTTGCCATAACATTTACTAATAAAGCAGCGCTTGAAATGAGAGAACGTGTTGATAAAATGATAGGTAGTGAGTCAAAGTATATTCAAATATCAACATTTCATTCTTTTGGACTTAAAATATTAAGAGAAAACTATGATAAGTTAGGATACAGTAATAACTTTGTTATTATGGATAGTGATGACTCCTTAACCATCGTAAAGAAAATATTAAAGAGTCTAAACTATGATCCTAAAATCTATAATCCTAAAGCGATTAGAAATAAAATAAGTAATTGTAAAAATGAACTTTTATCTCCAAAAGATTATGAAAGATATATTGCAAGTGATTATGAAAATGTAGTAAGTGAAGTATATTATAAATATGAAGATAAATTAAAAAAGAATAATGCTATGGACTTTGATGATTTATTACTTCTACCAATTACTCTTTTTAGAAAATATCCAGATGTTCTACAAAAATATCAAGAACGTTATAAATACATACTAATAGATGAGTATCAAGATACTAATGAAGCTCAGTATATCTTATCTAAAATGATAAGTGCTAAATATAAAAATATTTGTGTTGTCGGAGATGCCGACCAAGCGATATATGGCTTTAGAGGTGCAAACTATAAAAATATCTTAAACTTTGAAAAAGATTATCCTAATGCCTTAAGTATTAAACTAGAACAGAATTATCGTTCTACTAAGACCATACTAGATGCTGCTAACTGTGTTATTAAAAATAATGAGAAAAGAAAAGAGAAAAATCTTTGGTCTACTAAAGGTGAGGGAGATAAGATAACCTACTATAGAGCCTATGATGAAAAAGATGAGAGTCACTATGCTGCAATGGAGATAAAAAAGCTTTTAGATAGTGGTAAAGATGCTAGTGATATTGCCATACTTTATAGAACTAATGCCCAGTCTCGTGTTATTGAAGAAGAACTATTAAAAGATAATATCCCTTATCGTATTGTTGGAGGTTTCAGCTTCTATCAAAGAAAAGAGATTAAAGACTTACTAGCTTACTTAAAACTAATCTTTAATCCTAAAGACGATGTCAGTTTCTTAAGAGTTATTAATACTCCTAAAAGAGGTATAGGACTAAGGACAATAGAACACTTAACAGAAAAAGCTGATAGAGAAGGCGTAAATCTATTTGAAACGATAGATGGTGGTAAAGAAGAGAAGTTTAAAGACTTAATTATCTCCCTTCAAAAAGTGGCAGAATCAGTAACTTTAACAGAATTAATTGATAAAGTGCTAGACTCTACTGGTATGAAACAAGAACTAGAGAGTGAAAAGAGTATAGAAAGTGAAATAAGATTAGAAAACCTTGAAGAGTTTAAATCTATTACTAAAGCCTTTGAAGAGAGAATGGGACTAGTATCCCTAGAAGACTTCTTATATGAAGTAAGTTTAGTTAATGATAAAGATGAATATAAAGACTCTCGACATAAAGTAAGTCTAATGACTATTCACTCTGTTAAGGGACTAGAATATGATATAGTCTTTGTTCTAGGACTAGAAGAAGGAATATTCCCTCATCGTAATAGTTTGATGAGTACAAGTGAAACAGAAGAGGAAAGAAGACTTTGTTATGTCGCTATAACTAGAGCGAAAGAAAAACTATATCTTTTAAATGCTAGACGAAGAGTATTATTTGGAGAAGATAGTATTAATCCTCCAAGTAGATTTATAAGTGAAATAGATGAGAGCCTAATTGATAGTAATACTAAAAAGACAGAAGAAGTTAAACATATTAATAAAGAAGATGTTATTAGAGATGAAGATGTTGACTATCAAGTTGGAGATTATGTAGTCCATGAACACTTTGGAGCAGGTAAAGTAGTAGATGTTACTAATTCTTTAGTATCAGTTGCTTTTAAACATCCATATGGAATTAAAAAACTTATGAAAAATCATAAGAGTTTAACTAAAGTATAAAGGAGAAAGTTATGAATAAAGATTTAAAGATTATAAAGAAAAAATATGGGGAAGAAATGATGCATCTTTGTCGTGAATTATTTCCTACCTTATTAGAACAAGAAGGCTTATTACCAAGGTTATTGCATGATAATTTTAAAGAAAGCAGGTCATTAGTTAAAGATATTATAGATAATAATCTAGAAGAAGAATTTAAAAATTATATATATAATCAAGTTGATGTTGAAAATAACTATGAAGAAGTTGGATCTAAAAGACCAGAAGAATTATTAAAAGAAGCAGGATATAAACTATATGAGTGTCATAATGAAGAAGAAATCCAAAGTTTTAGGAAATATTATTCTCCTGGAGAAGCATTATGCACATTTAATGGTGGTAGATTAAATAGGTGTTTTGTATTTTTTGCCATAAAAGAAAATGTAGACGAAATAAAAAGAGAAAACTTTCCAAAACCTCAAAGGCAAGATGAATATGGAACATCAGTAATTAGTATTCAGTTTACTAGAGATAACTCTCACACTTTATCTATTAAAAATAGATATAATCATACTGTAAATAACCCAGATTCAACCTTTGGAAATAATTTAGATAATATTATACCAGGACTTACTAATAGCTTTGATAAGTATTATGGAATGCACCAATCCCATTTACAAAATTCGTTTGAAATTCCTGGTTATGTAAGAGCGAACGATGGAAAATATTATAAATATAACTATGAAATAAATAATATTTATTACTGTGAAAATAATGTAATAATTGATAATTTTGAAGTGAAAGAATATCCTCATGAACAATATATAGTATTAGATTATTTTATTTTAGATTTAAAAAACAAGCGAATTCAGACATACTGGAATGATATGGAACTAGAGGATTCATTTCCTAATACAATTGGGACAATAAAAGATATAAAAATAGAAAATGATAAAGATAATAAAAATATTTTAATAAAAACTGATAATAGTGATGAAGTAGATGTAATAATTACTTTAGATAAAAATAATAGAATAATCGCTTTAAAAAATGATAAAGTTGAGAATATAGGTAATTCATTTCTTAGCTACAATAACTCATTAACAAGTATAGAACTACCAAATGCTACAAGCATAGGTAATAGATTTCTTTGTTATAATAAGATACTAACAGAAATACAATTACCAAATGTTACAAGTATAGGTAATTCATTTCTATGTTTTAATAACTCATTAACACATATAGAATTACAAAATGCTACAAACATAGGTAATGATTTTCTTCTTTCTAACAAATTATTAACGAGTATAGAATTACCAAATGTTACAAGTATAGGTAATCGTTTTCTTTTCAATAACGTATCATTAACGAGTATAGCACTACCAAATGTTACAAGTGTAGGCAATCTTTTTCTTCATTTTAATAACTCATTAATAAGTATAGAATTACAAAATGCTACAAACATAGGTAACTACTTTCTCAAATATAATAACTCATTAACAAGTATAGAACTACCAAATGCTACAAGTATAGGTGATGGCTTTCTATATTCGAACCGGTCATTAACAAGTATAGAATTACCAAATGCTCAAATCATAGGAGACTTCTTCTGTGATAAATGTAAAAACATAGATACAGTTAATATACCATTGATACCAGAATTAGAAGAAAAATTAAAACTAAATGGTAAACATATATAATCGCCAAGAAGGAGAAAATTTATTATGATTAAATTAATAATAGAAAATATAGATGGATATAATTATACTTTAAAAGATAATGATAACAACATATATAACATTAATATAGAATTTTATGATATTGACGAATTGCCTAAAGTAGGAGATATTATTTATATAAATAATAAATTATTAAATAAAATTAATAATAATATTGTCAGCTTTGGGAAGTTAGATGGTATCTATGGTAGAAAAATAACAGATGAGAATGATGAAGATGTAATAGGTGTATCAATTCATGACAAAGTAATTTACTTAAAAAGATATTATGGTTAGAGTATTTATAAAATAACACATAAATATCTACTAAAACGGAAAAATGTGAAAATTAATCTGAAATGTACGGGAATTTTGTGAAAAATACATATAAATATATCGGAATTTTGTGATATAATCTATTTAGAGGTGATATTATGCCAAGATTAAAAAGAAAAATTGATAAATATTTAATAGACTGGAAAAATGATAAGAATAGACTTCCTTTAATTGTTAAAGGAGCAAGACAAATAGGAAAAACAGAATCAATAGAAAACTTTGGTAAAAATAATTATGAAAATGTAGTTGAGATTAACTTTGTTTTACAAAAACAATACAAAAATATCTTTGATGATGGTTTTGATGTTGATACCATAATAAGAAATATATCTTTAATTAATCCTAACTTTAACTTTGTCCCAGGTAAAACATTGATATTCTTTGATGAGATACAAGACTGTATTAATGCAACTACTTCCCTAAAATCATTTAATATTGATAAAAGATATGATGTTATCTGTTCAGGTTCCCTAATGGGTATTAATTATCAAGAAATAGAATCTAATAGTGTTGGTAATAAACAAGATTATGAAATGAATTCTATGGACTTTGAAGAGTTCTTATGGGCTAAGGGTTATAAAGAAAATCAAATAGAAGAAATGTATTCCTATATGCTAAACTGTAAACCTCTACCAAAGTTAATGTATGACGTTATGCTAGAAAACTTCAAAGAATATATGATAGTAGGAGGAATGCCTGCAATTGTAAATAGATTTGTTGAACAAAAGAATTATTCTGGTATTTTAAATATGCAACGTCAAATACTTTTAGATTATGAAGAAGATATTACTAAATATGCTGGTGGATTAGATAAAGGAAAGATTTTAAATGTTTATAGAAAAATACCTGTCTTTTTAGGAAATGAAAATAAGAAATTCCAAATATCTAAAATAGAACATAATGCTAGAAATAGAGAATATGTTGGAGTTATAGACTGGCTATCTAATGCTGGAATTATCAATATAAGTTATTGTATGGAGACTCCTTTCTTACCTCTAAAAGGTAATTATAATCCTGATAATTATAGACTATATTTTAAAGATACCGGACTTTTAGTTGCATCTCTAGATGATGAAGCAGGAGAAGATTTAAGAGTTAATAAAAACTTTAATACCTATAAAGGAGCCCTTTATGAAAATATAGTAGGAGAAATGTTAGTTAAGGAAGGGTATTCCCTATACTTTTATAAAAATGAAAAAGGAACAATCGAAATGGACTTCTTTATTAGAGACAAAGACTCTCTTATACCTATAGAAGTGAAAGCAAATGACAATGAGACTTTATCACTTAATAAATTAATAGAAAGTGATAAATATAAAGATATAAAATATGGGATAAAACTATGTAATAAGAATATAGGCTTCAATGGTAAGTTTTATACTTTTCCCTATTTCTTAACCTTTTTATTAAAAAGATTTCTAAAAGAAAAAAGTTAGAGGAGGACATATGAGAGATAAAACATTACTAATCATGGCTGCCGGTATGGGTTCAAGATTTGGAGGACTAAAACAAATAGAGCCAGTTGGACCTAATAGTGAATTTATTATAGATTATTCTATCTATGATGCTATTAAGGCAGGATTTAATAAGGTAGTTTTTATTATAAAAGAAGAAAATTATGATATTTTTAAAGAGACTATTGGTAAAAGAGTAGAACCACATATAAAAGTAGAGTATGTTTTTCAGAATAATGATAACATACCTAAAGAGTATCAAGAACTTTTAAAGGAAAGAAAGAAACCTCTTGGTACTGCCCACGCTATACTTTGTGCAAAAGATAAAATTAATGAACCATTCACCATTATTAACTCAGATGACTTTTATGGAAGAGATGCTTATCTAAAAGCATCAGATTATCTATCTAATATTAAAGATAATCATTATGGGCTAATCGCCTATCGCCTTGGTAATACTTTAACGGAAAATGGTGCCGCTAAACGAGGTGTCTGTAAAGTAAATGATAATAATGAACTAATTACGATAATAGAAAGTAGTACCGAATTAGATGGCAATTTAGTAAAAGTATCACCCCTAGATGGTAGTAGTTCTTTTGAAGTAGAAAAAGATACTATCTGTTCTATGAATATGTTACTATTTACCCCTAGCCTTTTTAACATATTAGAAGAAAAACTACCTATCTTTTTAGAAGATAATAAAGATAACCTAGATAGTTGTGAGTTCTTAATACCAATAGTTCTAAATGAACTATTAAAAGAAAAGAGAGTTGTTGTAGATGTCATAGAAACTCATGCTAAGTGGTATGGAGTAACTTATAAAGAAGATAAAGAGTTAGTAGTAAATGCTATAAATGATATGATTAAAGATAAAATATATAATAATAACTTATATGAAGGAGAGAATTATGAAAAAAGATAAAACATTATTGATTATGGCCGCTGGAATTGGTAGTAGATTTGGAGGCTTAAAACAAATAGAAAAAGTAGGACCTAATGGAGAGTTCATAATAGATTATTCAATCTATGATGCTATTGAAGCAGGCTTTACTAAAGTTGTTTTTATAGTTAAAGAAGATTTTTATGAAAAATTTAAAGAAACTATAGGAAAAAGAATAGAACCTTATATTAAAGTAGAATATGCTTTTCAAAATGATGACTATATTCCAACCAGATTTAAAGCCTTATTAAAGAAAAGAATTAAACCTCTAGGTACTGCCTATGCTATCCTTTGTGCTAAAGATAAAATAAATGAACCATTCGCAGTCATAAATGCTGATGATTACTATGGTAAAGATGCCTTTCTAAAAGCAAGTAAATATCTAAATGATATTATATATAACCACTATGGTATTGTAGGTTATAAAGTAGGTAATACCTTAACTCCTAATGGAACATCTAAAAGAGGTATTATGGAAGTTGCAGATAATAAACTATTAAGAATAACAGAGTCTAAAGTAGCACCTAAAAGAAATAAAATAATTGCCGCTCCTTTACATAGTAGTAATGGTAAAGAAATAGATGAAGATACCCTAGTATGTATGAATCTTTTACTATTTTCTCCTGACTTATTTGACATCTTAAGTGACGAACTATATTTATTCTTATCACTTCATCAGAAAAATCTTGATGACTATGAATTTCAGATACCTGATGTCTTAGATACTTGTCTTAAGAAAAATATTAAGACTATAGATGTTATAAATACAACTTCTACTTGGTATGGTATGACTTATAAAGAAGATAAAGAAACTGTGGAAAAAGCTTTAAGAGAATTAACTAGTGCAGGACTTTATCCACAACACTTGTGGATAAACTTATAGAAAGAAGGAAATCCTATGGAAAATAACATTACAAAGGAAAGAATGAACTACCTAATAAAAATATTAAACGATGCTTCTTATGACTACTATGTTTTAGATGACCCTAAGATAACAGACCAAGAGTATGATGCTTACTATAGAGAACTTGAAACTATTGAAAAATTACATCCAGAGTGGATACTTGGTACTTCCCCTACTAAAAAAGTAGGAGGAGAAGTAATAGATGAGTTTAAAAAAGTAGAACATACTATTCCGATGTTATCTTTAGGAGATGTCTTTAATGAAGATGAAATTGTAGATTTTTTACAAAGAATTGAAAACAGTGGTGTTCATTCTAATTATGTATGTGAACTTAAAATAGATGGACTATCTGTTTCCTTAAAATATGAAAAAGGAATATTAGTACAAGGTGCTACTAGAGGTAATGGTGTTGTAGGAGAAGATATTACTCATAATGTTAAGACTATTAAAAGTATACCTTTAAAGTTAAAACAACCTCTTGATATTGAAGTAAGAGGAGAAATCTATATGAGTAAAAAAACTCTAGAAAAGATTAATAAAGAACGTATCTCTAAGGGCGAGAAACCCCTTCAAAACCCAAGAAATGCTGCAGCAGGGTCAATTAGACAGCTAGACTCTAAAATCGCTGCCAAACGTAATTTAGATGCCTTTTTATACCATTTACCAAATCCAGAAGACTTTGGAATTAAAACTCATCATGAAGCTTTAGAGTTTATGAAAAGTTTAGGCTTTAAGACTAATCCTAATAATAGAATTGTTAAAAATATAGATGAAGTAATGACTTATATTCATGAGAAAGGGGAAATAAGAAAAGACCTACCATATGATATAGATGGTGTTGTTATTAAAGTAGATAATCTTAAAGACCAACAAACTCTAGGCTTTACCGCAAGAACTCCTAGATGGGCAATTGCCTATAAATTCCCTGCTGAAGAAGTATTAACTAAACTAAATGATATATTATTTACGGTAGGAAGAACTGGTAAAATAACACCAAATGCTATTCTAGACCCTGTTCAATTAATGGGTTCTACTATAAGTAGAGCGACTCTTCATAATGAAGACTATGTCCTAAAAAAAGGACTAATGATACATGATACAGTCTCTATTAGAAAAGCAGGAGATGTTATTCCAGAAGTAGTAGAAGCGAAAATAGAAAGAAGAACTGGTAAAGAGATACCATTTAAGATGATTACTAACTGTCCTATCTGTGACACTAAACTAATAAAAAAAGAAGGAGAAGTAGACTATTACTGTCCTAATCCTAATTGTCCAGCAAGACATATAGAAAGCTTTATTCATTTTGTTTCTCGTCCTGCGATGAATATAGATGGCTTAGGAGATAGATTAATGGAAGACTTATATAACTTTAAATTCATAAGTACTATTCCTGATATCTATAGATTATCATCTAAAAAAGATGACTTAACTAAATTAGAAGGTTATGGTGAAAAATCCGTTACTAATCTATTAAATGCTATTGAAGTAAGTAAATCTAATTCTCTAGAACGACTATTATTTGGTTTAGGCATTAAAAATGTAGGTAAAGAAAAAGCTAAAATACTTGCCAAAACTTATAAAAATATGGATAATTTAAGTAAAGCTACTTATGATGAATTAGTAGAGATTCCTGATATTGGACCTATTATCGCAAAGAATATTGTAGATTATTTTAGTAATGAGGATAATCTAAAGATAATAGAAGAACTAAAAGACTTAGGCCTTAATATGGAATATATTGGTGAAGAGTTAAATCTTAATGAAGACTTTCTTAATAAAAGCTTTGTCTTAACAGGAACCCTTACTAAATTAACAAGAGATGAAGCGAAAGCTTTAATAGAAAATGCAGGAGGAAAGACAGTAGGCTCTGTATCTAAGAAAACTTATGCTGTTATTGTAGGAGATAATCCTGGTAGTAAATATGATAAAGCGAAAAGTTTAAATATACCAATATGGACTGAAGAGGAGTTTTTAGAAAAGATAAATAGTTAGGGGTGTTATAATGCAAACAAATGAAAAATTAGAAGGAATACCAGTAGAAGAAGAGAAAAAGATAAAGAAAATATCTACTATTATTATGATAGTAATAATAGTAATAGGAGTATTAGTAACTACAGATATTTTATTAGTATCTAAAGCTCATGTTGGACCTTTCCTTGCTATTAGAACTAAAGTCTATGATGATGGAGGGACTAAAGAGTATTATGGGCTTGGCTATAAAGTAATAAAATATAATCAAGTAGTTGGTAGACGTGATACTATTATAGGCTCTTGGGGTATAAAATATAATACTAATCCTGAAACCTTTACTATAAGAGAACTTGCTTACTCTATCATTAATGATAATAATAACCATATAGGAGAATTTATTAGATTAACAGGAACTATTTCTAGTAAAAATAATAAGAATAATACAGTTACTTTAAAATTTACTGATGATATCGATGGTAAATATGATTTAACTGTAAAAGCAAATCTCTTATCTAAAAACATAAAAAAACTAAATAAAAATGCCCCTATCTCTCTTATTGGTGTAATTAAAAGTTATGATAATAAGACTCTAACTATAGAAAATGTCTTTGCAGAATAAAGTTTTGTGATAAATATTGCAAAACTTTTAATATTCCTTGCATTTTAGCCTAAACAATAGTAGTATAGTTAATTAACCGGAGGGCCGATGAAAATAAATAATAAAAAAATACTACAAAGATTAGGCTTTAATAGAAAAGAAATAGCATCTTTAGATAATACAGATATAGAAGAACTAATAGTTATTCTAGAATCTCTTCATATTAAAGATATAAAAAAATATCTTCTTAATAATAAAATTTTATTTACTAAGAATATTTTTTCACTTGCTAAAAATATGTCTTTAGTCTTTAATAAATATAGAGATTATAATATTACAGAAAAAGTATTAAGAAAAAATAACTATTCTATAATTAATGAAAAGGGTGATAATTGTGATATATTTTGATAATGCGGCAACGACAAAAGTGGGAGATGAAGTTCTAGATACCTTTGTTAAGGTATCTAAAGAATATATTGGTAATGCTAATTCTATTCATAAATTAGGTTTTGAAAGTAGAAAACTAATGAATGCTAGTGTTAAACAAGTAAGTAATTTATTAAAAGTAAAAGAAGACGAAGTAATATTTACAAGTAGTAGTAGTGAATCTAATAATTTAGCGATTAAAGGAGTATTAGATGCATATCCTAATAGAAAAAGAATTATACTAACTACTATTTTAGAACATCCTTCTATTACTAATACATTAAATAGTCTAAAAGATGTAGAAGTTATTAATTTAAAATTAGATACTAATTATCATATAGATATTAATGATTTAAAAGAAAAGTTAAAACTAGATCCTGTTTTAGTATCTGTTCATCATGTTAATAGTGAATTAGGTATAATCCAAGATATAGACACTATAGGTAAAATAATTAAAGAAAATAGTAAGGCCATATTCCATGTTGATGGTACTCAAAGTCTTACTAAAATAGATGTAGATTTAACTAATGTCGATTTATTTTCAGCATCAGCTCATAAATTTAATGGTCTTAAAGGAATTGCTATATTAATAAAAAAAGAGAAGATTAACTTATCTCCAATAATTAACGGAGGAGAAAGTCAAACAGTATATAGAGCAGGAACACCTGCTTTACCTCTAATCGCCTCTTTTGCTAAAGCTCTACGTTTAGCCTTAGAAGACCAACCTAAAGCTTATCTAAAAGTAAAAGAGATTAATAACTATCTAAGAGATGAGTTAAGTAAGCTAGATAAAGTTACTATAAACTCTAAACTAGACTCTTCTTCTTATATTTTAAACTTTAGTATTAAAGGTATTAAACCAGAGACAATGATACATAAATTAGAATCTTATGATGTCTATTTATCTACTAAAACAGCTTGTTCTTCTAAAGAAGATTACTCTAAGAGTATCTATGAATTAACAAAAGATAAAGAGATATCTAAAACATCATTAAGATTATCTTTATCTAAAGATAATACTTTAGAGGAAGCCAAAGAGTTTATAAAGATATTAAAAGATAATCTGTAAAGGAGGCTTATGACTACAGAATTAATAGAAGAAACTGAAATTAATAATATTTATGCTAATATTAAAGAATTAGTAATTAATGCTAAAAATAAAGTATATACTACTGTTAATGTAGAGATGCTTAATTTATATTGGAATATTGGTAAGATTATTATGGATATTCAAAAAGGAGATAAAAGAGCATCCTATGGAGATGCAATTTTAGATAAATTATCTAAAAAATTAACAGAAGAATTTGGTAAAGGATTTTCATCAAGAAATTTAAGAACTATGAGAAAATTCTATTTAACATATCCAATTTGGAAGACAGTGTCTGCCAAATTGAGTTGGTCACATTATTTAGAATTAATTAAAATTGATGAAGAGTCAAAGCGAAGCTTTTATCTAAATGAATGTATTAATTCAAGATGGAGTGTTAGAGAACTACAAAGACAAATAAATTCTCTATTATATGAAAGATTACTTTTGTCATCTGATAAAAGTAAGAAAAAAGAATTAATAGAAAAAGGTCAAGTACTAAAAGAAAGTAAAGATTTAATAAAAGACCCTTTTGTTTTAGAGTTCCTTGATATCAAAGAAAATACTGATTATTTAGAATCAGATTTAGAAAAAAATATCTTAGAACATTTAAAGAAATTCCTATTAGAATTAGGAAAAGGTTTCATGTTTGTAGGCAGCCAAGTTAGAATAACTCTAGGAGAAGAACACTTTTACCCTGATTTAGTATTTTATAATAGACTTTTAAAATGCTTTGTCATAATAGATTTAAAAATAGGTAAAGTAACACATCAAGATATAGGGCAAATGCAGATGTATGTAAATTATTATGATAGAGATATTAAAAGCAAAAATGAAAATAAAACTATAGGGATTTTACTTAGTACAGATAAGAATAAAACTATAGTTAACTATACACTTCCTGAAGACAATGAAACAATATTTTCTACAGAATATAAATTGCATATGCCTACTGAACAAGAATTAATAAATGCTGTAGAAGAAGAAAAGAAAAATATAGAATTATTAAAATAAATATTAAATCAATTTCATTACGAAAAATGTGCAAAATGTATAAAAATTCGTAATGAATATGTAGAAAGGAAAAGTTTATGGAAAAAGTAATATTAATTAAATATGGAGAATTAACTACTAAAAAAGGTAATCGTAATTATTTTGTTAAAACTTTAACAAAAAATATTGAAAATAAATTAAAAGACTTCAATGTTTTAATAGAAAAAGATTTGTCTAGAATGTATATACATTATAATGAATTAGATGAAGAATCTATTATTAATAAAATACATGAGATATTTGGTATACATAAATATCATATTGCGTATGTTACTAATAGTGATATGGATTCTATTAAAGATGAATTAATTAAAACAATTAAATTACAAAACTTTAAGACTTTCAAAGTTGAAACTAAAAGAAGTGATAAATCTTTTCCTAAAACTAGTATGGAATTATCTAAAATATTTGGTGGTATAGTTTTAAAAAATAAGGATAATATTAAAGTAGATGTTAATAATCCAGAAGTTACTATTCATGTAGAAATAAGAGAAAAGAATACTTATATTTATTATAATGAATTTAATGGACTTGGTGGATATCCTAGTGGAATCCAAGGAAAAGGATTATTAATGTTAAGTGGAGGAATAGATTCTCCTGTAGCAGGATTCCTTGCTATGAAGCGAGGAATAAAAGTTGATGCTGTCTACTTTGAAGCGATACCTCATACTAGTTTAGAAGCTAGAGAAAAAGTAATAACTTTAGTTAATAAGTTAAAAGTCTATACAAATGATATAAATTTATATATCGTACCATTTACTAAAATACAAGAAGAAATCTATAAAAGCGTATCACCTAATTATGTTATTACTATTATGAGAAGAATGATGTATAGAATAATGTCCGCTTTATGTGAAAAATATAATGCTAAAGTTATAATTAATGGTGAATCTATTGGTCAAGTAGCAAGTCAAACTCTAAATAGTATGTATGTAATAAATAATGTTACTAATTTACCTGTAATAAGACCAGTAGCATGTCTAGATAAATTAGAAATAATTGATATCGCTAAAAAAATAGATACATATAATACAAGTATCTTGCCTTATGAAGATTGTTGTACAGTCTTTGTACCAAAACATCCTATAATTAATCCAACCCTAGAAGAGACTCTAAAAGAAGAAGCAAAAGTAAACTACGAAGAAATTTTAAAAGAAACAATAGATAATACTTTTATCTATAAGAACGAAAAAAATTATGAAAATATTTTATAGGTAAAAATTACCAGTAAAAAAAATGTATGAAATTTAAAAAACTTCACATTCTACTAGTGTAGGAGGTGAAACAAATGAACAACAAAATGAACACTGGTTCAATGAAGATGAGAGTTCCTGGTGCTAAACAAGCTATTGATAAAATGAAATATGAAATAGCTAACGAATTTGGTGTTAATTTAGGACCAGATGCTACTAGCCGTGCTAACGGTTCAGTTGGTGGTGAAATCACTAGACGTTTAGTACAAAATGGATTAAATCAAGTTAGCGGAAGTTATACTAATAAATAAGTAATATAACTTAAGCGATAGGCCTATAAAGCCTATCTTTTATTTTATATAGAATAAATTCCTTTGTTGATAAAATGTTGAAAAATAAAGGAATAATGAGTTATTAAAAAAAGAGAACGCACCATAAAATAAGGGAAAAGTTCTCTTTTTTTATTTATCTTATAGATATTCTATTTTTTCGCACAAAACTTATAAAACCCTTATAAAATAAGGGCTTTATATAGAAAACATCACTAGAAAATGTTATAATAAAGTTGAAAAAAATAAAAATAACGAGGTGATGTTTTCTATGAAAATTATAACACAAATTTCTGTATTTGATTATAGTGAAATTGAAATTTTAGGAGATTTAGAAAGATGTAAATTACTAATAGACAATGTTCCAGATGAAAAAATTGTTAATAATCTTACACAGATAAGGGGAAAAGGACGAAATGATTATCCAATAGTACCAGTATGGAATTCAATACTAATAATGCCTTTAATAGAATGCTATACTGTAGAACAACTAAGAAGAGAGTTATCTAGAAATAGAGATTTAAGAAAAATATGCGGTTTTAACGATGCAGACTATTATTATGGTAAATGTAAATTGGTTCCACCTCCAAAAGCATATAGTAATATGTTTAATAACTTAAAAGAGATAGAACCAAAGTTAAAAGAGTGTTTTAATGAATTAAGAGATTTTATGTATGCTTATTTAAAAGACTTTGGTAAAGAAGTTGGGGAAGATGGAAAAATCTTTTCATCAAAAGCGAAATATCCTAGTAAAGCAGAAAAAACTGATGCAAGAAGTGAAACAGATGCTGATTTTACCTTTAAAGATAACTATTATAAAGATGCAGATGGAAAAACAAAAGTAAAAAGGACAAAATGGGTGTAAAAAATTTTTGTGGGTAAATAGTAGTTAATGATATATTTCATCAACTACTATTTTTTCTATTTCACCCCAATGATCACTTTCATACATACATCTTAATGCGATCATATAATTAGCACCTTCAACACTCCATCTCATTCCTACTTGTTTTAATCTAAGTTGTACTATGGTTTTATTAGAACTTTCTATTGCACCACTACCTACAAACCAGCCATTGTGTTCATAAGTAGAATAATCTATTTTATTTTTGTTGTTTTCTAAATAAACTGATAAATTACAAACAGTTTTAGGTATTGTTATATTTTTATATTTCTTTAGTTCTTTTACTATTAAGTTATATTCTCTAGAATAACAATAACCGATTATTTTATCTCTAAATTTCTCTACCTTTTTAGTATCATCATTAAATATAAACTTACCATAATTGGTTATATTTTCTATCAAGTGAAACTTATCTAATATTTGAATAGCTTCAGGAAATAGTTCATCTATCATATTTCTAATCCAAGTGGCACCATCTGATATAAACACAATCTTTTCATATTCCCAATATTTTAGTTCTACTGCTTTGGCAAATACTAATATTTTAAAAGTTTCAACATTACCAATATAAGAAACATATTCTTTATGATTAATAATATTAGATTTGTCTTTTCTTTTATACATATCATCATCAGAAAAGAAAATACCTAGTTTATTTTCTCTCCAGGTAGAACCATTTTCATCTTCTATTCTAGTATTAACACTTGCACCATCTGCTTGAATATATAAAGTACCTTTCTTTTTAGTTACAGTCATATCTATATTAGTGCGATTATTCCAAATTTCTATAGCTTTATTATAATTATAATCATAAACTAATTTGCCTACATATTTAGTTATTTTCATTACAGTAACATAAGATATTTTAACTCCATATACCCTATATATAATTTCACTAGCTTTTTGAAATGATGCTTGATTTTGTCCCCAAAAGGCTATTTCTATCATCATTTTTAATGATACTTTAAATGGTAATTTATCTATTCCTAGATATTCATCTAAAGGAGTAATTAATTTGCTTTTTAAGTTATATTTATCTAAATCAATAATATCATTTATTTGAAGTATGGTTCTATAAATTTCTATTTTGCCATTTAACATTATGATTTCTATTTTACTTTTTCCATGATTTTTTAATTTGAATCCTTTTTCTTCCCACTCTTGTTTTTTTTAGTTATTAGTTCATGTTCATTTATACTTTTAGATATCAACTCCTCTATATGGGTATTAATAATACTCTTGCAATCATAAATGCTGTTCATTGCTAATTCTTCAATAGAATTTATATCTAAACTATCATTAGATATAAGTTTATTAAAGTTTGCATCTAAATTATTTATGCTTTTTTCTAATTGCTCTATAGTTCTCATACTTATCTACCACCTTTATTCTTTAGATAAGTATAACATAACCATTATTTTACCCACAAAAAATTTTTACACCCACATATAAAAAAATACTAGATTACTTTTATATTATTTGTTATACTATACATAAAGATAAGGTGTTGATTATAATGAAAAGGTTTAACAATAGAAAAAAGATTACTAAAGAAAAACTAGATACATATAATTTCAAAGAAGTAGCACTAACTAAAATGGCTAAAAGACAACTGTTAGTAACATTATTTTCAATATTAGGAGTAACTATAATTTCATTAGGAAGTGCTTATGCCGTCTTTACGTCAATATCAAGATCTGCTGATTATAATGTTATAAAAGTAGGAACTTTAAATATAGATTTTGGTGAATCAACTAACACAATAAAGTTAAATGGAGAATATCCAATGAGCGATGAAGAAGGAGTAAAATTAACACCATATACATTTACAATAACAAATACAGGAACACTAGCAGCAGATTATGAAATATTTATACAAGATGATCAGGATATGATAGAACAAGATAATTGTTCAGTAAATCAATTAAATAAAGATTATATAAGATATAAGCTAGATACAGGAGAACCTACTAATCTTTCTAGCATAGAAGAGTCTAATTATAAAATTGCTAGTGGTTCACTTGAAACTGGAAAAAGTGCCACTTATACTCTCTATGTATGGATAAAAGAAGGAGTAGGAAACGATGTTTTAAATAAACACTATCACGGAAAGATTGTGGTTAATGGAGTCAATAGCCAAGAAGAGACAACAAATAGTGAAGAAACAACCAATGAATAATTTATGTGATTATAAAAAAAACTGGTCAATTTAAGTTAGGAAATCCGGAAATGATATCCGAATTTATTAATTGATAAGCAACAAAGGTGAACTTTGTTGGTAAAATTAATACTAATCACACAAATTAAAAAATCAAGAGTCTAGATGAACTCATTTCATTCGCTCTTGATTTTTTAATATTGTGTCTTTCATATTTAATTCTTCTATTGGAATATGGTGTAAATCCAAAAGTTCCAATATTTCATAACCTAATTTTTCTTCTAATAATTTTAATGGTGTTTTATATTCTTTGGTTGGACGCGGATAATTATTTAATCTATTAATAATACTTAATATGTCGTTTGAAGATAATATTGTAATGTCATATCCTTTTTTTATTAACCATCTTAATAAGATATGATTATTTTCTATGTGTGGTTTTTCATAAGAAGCATAAGTATGTGTGTAATATACTTCTAATCTTTTTTCTAAATCTTCATAAATAGAAGTTTCTAATATTAAAAAGTCAGTAAATTCACCACCGTTGTCAGGGATTACTTTATGAAATAAAATGTAAAAATATCGTCCTAACTTTCTTTCTAATTCATCTAATATTTTTCCTATTTCCTCTTGGCTTTTGTGTTCTATTTTAAAGGCTAACATTAAAGAAAAACAAGGAATCATAATTGTAAATAATAATTCACCGCCTTTAATACCTTCGACAGTATCAAACTCTGCAATACCTAATGGCCTTTTTTCTCTTTCTTCTTGAGTTAAATTTTCAATGCTTCTTCCATTTAATTGATGGCCTTTAACAGTATTTCTTTTAACTGTATTTGTTCCATAACGTATTCTTGATACTTTATTTCTTAAATCAAGATTACAACAATCAAGTAAACCTTTATCAATCCAATCATATAAAGTAGGTGTTGATATTTTAAACATCTTATATTTTTCAGGTAAAGTATTTAAAATAATATCTGGTGAGATTCCTTTTTTAATTCTATCTGATAAATAATCTTTATAATCTTGTGGAATTTTATCAGCTTTAGTATCAGTTCTAGAAACTCTTTGTACAATATCATGTTTTTTTATTGCAGACTCAGCATGATACTTTATTTTTACTTTTTTACATTTATGATAAAGTTCGCATCCATTACAAACGTGATGATTTTTCTTTAGCAGTTCACAATCATTTTCGACTTTATAGTTAGGACAATATTTAACTGCATTAACACAAAATTTGCATTGAGAACATTTTAGTTTGTCTATAATGTTTTCACAGAGAAATTTCTGATGACAATTATCTTTATTCAAACAGTTAGAACATTTTCTTGCAACACCAAAATAAGATGAATAATGTTTTACTTCTTTTCTAATAGTACTTTCATCTCTTTCTAATATTCTTCCTATTTCTGTAAAGCCTTTCCCTTCATTTAAGTAAAATTCAATATTACCTAGTTCTAAAATAGTTAAATTTTTGTTAGAATAATTACGACCCATATATATACCTCCATACATAATTTTCTGAACAAAAATATTGTACTATAGGTCAATGTATATGGGCATTATTTATTTCGGATATCCAAATTTAAATTTATATAGCTTTCGGATATCAATATTTTAATTAACATTATAAAAAAAACTTTTGTCCTTTTCTACTTATTATTATATAATAAGTAAAAGGAGAGATAATTATGATATTATTAGCTGTTAATTCTGGTAGTAGTACCTTAAAGTTTAGACTTTATGATATGCCAAGTGAAAAAGTAATTACAAAAGGAAGTTTTGAAAGAATTGGTTTATCTGATAGTGACTATACTATTAGAGTTAATGATGAAAAAATCTATAAGAAAGAGAAAATTGAAAGTCATGAGAAAGCTGTTAATATTTTATTAACAGAACTTGTGGAAAAAGGTATTGTTAAGAAACTAGATGAAATTAAAGCTGTTGGACATCGTGTTGTTCATGGAGGAGTTTTATATTCTCACTCTGTTGTTATTACCGATAGAGTACTAGATGAAATAGAAAGAATTAAAGACTTAGCACCACTTCATAACCCTGCTGCTATAGTAGGTATTAAAGCTTTCTCTAAAGCTATACCTAATGCTACTATGGTTGCCTGCTTTGATACTGCTTTTCATCAAACTATAGAAGAAAAAGAATTCTTATATTCAGTACCTTATGAGTGGTATGTTAAGTATGATGTGAGAAAATATGGATTCCATGGACTATCTCATCAATATATAACAACTAGAATGAAAGATATATTAGGTAAAGATGGTAATTTAATTATCTGTCATATTGGAAATGGTGCTAGTATATCTGCAGTAAAAGAAGGTAAATGTATTGCTACATCTATGGGCTTTACTCCTAATGCTGGTATTATGATGGGAACACGTAGTGGTGATATAGACTATAGTATTATAGGTTATATTATGAAAAAAACTGGAATGTCTTATGATGAAGTAGATAACTTATTAAATAAAAAGAGTGGTCTTGAAGGTATTGCTGGTATGAGTGACTTAAGAGATATAGATAGAGCTTTTATTGCTAAAGATAGTAAAGTAGTTCTTGCTATAGATATGTATACTGAACGTATTGCCGAATATATTGCTAAATACTTCTTAAAACTAGGTAAAGTAGATGCTATTATCTTTACAGCAGGTGGTGGAGAGAATGACCCTATAATAAGAAAAGAAGTACTTAATAAATTAAAACCACTTGGTGTAGAAGTAGATGAAAAACTAAATGAAGAAACAATTGTTAGAAAAGATAAAGAAGGCTTAATTACTACTAAAAAATCATCTATCGCTAGTTATGTCCTAGCGACAGATGAAGAACTTGTAATTGCCAAAGACACATATAATTTAACTAAATAATAAAGTAACTTGCTAATAACAAGTTATTTTTTTATTACGAGTTTTCGTAAATATCCTTATGTAGTAAGTGTATCATAATATTTACGAAAATTCGTAACATTTTTTTAACATTTTTTACTTGACTTTCGAACATAAATACTATAGAGTAATAACCAATAACTAGTTATTAAAATATACTTTCGGAGGATTAGTGAATGAATGATGTTGTTGCAAAAGAAAATATAAAAATAGAAGATATGATTTATGAAATAAGAGGTAAGCAAGTAATGCTAGATAGTGACTTGGCAAGACTTTACAAATGTAAAAATGGAACTAAGACTATTAATTTAGCAGTGAAAAGACATATTAATAGATTCCCGGAAAGATTCATGTTTCAATTAACAAAAGACGAATATGATTATTTGCGGTTTCAAACTGAAACCGCAAAAGAAAATAATATGTCTAGAAGTTTACCATATGCCTTTACAGAAGAAGGAGTTTTGCATTTAGCGACAATACTTAAAACTAAAGTTGCAACAGAAGTTAGTATAAAAATAATAAATGCTTTCGTAGCGATGAGAAAATATATATCATATAATTTACTTGAACAAAAATACATAAATAACTTAGTATTAGAACATGATAAAAGAATTAAAGCCTTAGCAGATTCGCTTAAAAAACTAATAGAAAAGAGAATTTTAATAAATAAAATAGAGGAGGATTAATAAATGAAAAATGAAATTGTTATTTTTGAAAATCAAAATGTAAAATTAGAAGTAAATATGAAAGATGAGACTGTTTGGTTAAGTTTAGACCAAATGGCAACTTTATTTGATAGAGATAAATCTGTTATATCAAGGCATATTAAGAATGCTTTTGAAGAAGAATTAGATAGAAGTTCAACTATTGCAAAATTTGCAACAGTTCAAAAAGAAGGTACCCGTGAAATTACAAGAAATATTGATTATTATAATTTAGATGTAATAATAAGTGTTGGTTATCGTGTCAAATCAAAAAATGGTGTTGCCTTTAGAAAATGGGCAAATAAAATACTAAAAGATTATCTAATTAAAGGTTATGCTGTTAATGAGAAAAGACTTAAAGCTCTAGAAAAAACTATTGAACTAATAGATATTGCAAATAGATTAGATGATAGACTAGAAGATAAGGATGCTAAAGGTGTATTAAAAGTAATAACATCATATACTAAAGCTTTAGATTTATTAGATGACTATGACCATAAAACTCTTAAAATAAAAGGAACTAATAAGAGCTTAAAAAAAATAGATTATGATGAATGTATGAATGTAATAAATACCCTTAAATTTAATGAAAGTAGTGATATCTTTGCCTTAGAAAGAGATAATGGATTTAAGACTATTATAGATACTATTTATCAGACTTTTGATGGAGAAGAATTATATAAAACTACTGAAGAAAAAGCTGCTAACTTCTTATATCTGACAGTTAAAAATCACGCCTTTATAGATGGAAATAAGCGTATAGCCGCAACTATGTTTATCTACTTTCTAAACTACTATAATATGCTCTATAAAGATAATGCTCTTGTAATAGATAATAATACACTAACTGCTTTAACTCTTTTAATAGCAGAATCAAATCCTAAAGAAAAAGATTTAATAACGGCTCTTATAATGAACTTTCTTGCCTAATACTTTGAAAAAATCCTAATCTATAGTATAATACTAGTAGATTTAAAGAAAGACTTAATATAGAATTAGATATTCTTAACAAAGTAACAGGAGATAAAATGGAAACAAATAATTTGCTAAAAGAAATTAATAATAAAGTTGCATATCTTGAATGTTTAGATTTTTATAAAGATATGAGTAAAGTAACAGATATAAATCATTTTTATCAAATTATGGAACAAAAGAAAGAAGAAAAGTCAAAAATCGAAGAAGGATTAATTTATTTATCTTCTAAAAAACAGTTAGAGGATTTTGAAATCACTTTTTTAAATAAATATCATACATATTTAAAATCTGTTTTAGAAAAAGATGTCAGAGAATATTTTAATAATAAGTATTGTATCTACTTATATTCTAGTTTGTGGAAAAAACTGACCCAAACAAAAAATGAGGATGAAATAAAATTTTTTAATGGAAAATCACTAGTTCAGATTTATAATGCCATAATTGATAAATATAATTATCTTATTAAAAAAATTAATACTGAAGAAAAATTAGAAGATAATGATAGATTATTTTTAGAAGAAGAATTTTTATTTGAAGCATATAACAGGGCTATCTATAAGGAATATAAAGGTCAAAAAGATTTAATGTATGACATAGTAGATTATTTTATTAAATATCCAATTAAAGACTTATCTAGTCCTAGAAATAAACAATTATATATTTTAGAAATGCTTTCAAAAAAAATGATTGAAATTAAAGGTAATTCTGCTATTATGTTTAGCTCTAATAACAGTGATGTTAAAAGTGGGTATGTATCATTAGGAAGTTTTTTCAAGATACATAATGGACAAATTCCCTGTATTGAATTAAATAATTTAGAATATGGATTAAATACAGAAAAAGATTTACTAAACAAAATATTTGACTTATTTCATGAGATAGGACATTTTAAGCAAGAAGTAGAATTTGATGACTTCACCGATGAAGCTAAGAAACTAATTTTAATGGAAAAAGCAATTATTAATAAAAATTATAGTTTCTATCTAGACTATCATGATAGCTTTTTTCTAGAAAAAGATGCAGATAATTATGCAACAATTGAATTTATAAAAGAGTTTGGAAATAAATATCCTTCTATTGTTTATGAAATAGTATCTAAAAGACAGAAAAAAAATAGAATTGATGAATCTACCTTTTATCTTATGGAACTTAAAGAATATGAGAAGAATTTATCAAATGACCAAAATAAAAAAACTCATTTATAGTTTGAATTCATTCTCAATATATAAATAAGTTTCTTCTGTTCTAACTGATAAAATTAACAAAAAAGAATTAGGTATATAATGGTTAATCTTCAAATTAAAATTACAATTTAAATTAAATGTCCCATTTTCTCCAACAACAATATCATTAGTATCAATAAATTGTTGTAAATCAATTTCTTTTCCAAGCTCAAATTCTAGAAAATCTTTTTTAGTTATTGTACTAGTAAATTCTAATGAATAATCTTGTTTAGAATTAGAACTGATAAAAAAATCTAAACAACCATTTTCTAACTCACTTACTTCTATTTTACTATCTAAATTTTGTAGTTTACCAACTTTAAAAACATTATTACTTCCCATCTAAAATCACTCCTTATAAAGAAATTATACCATTTTTTCATTGTAAGGGAAAGTTGTTTAAAATATATAGATATTATTTATAAGATTATTATGGATAAAGCCATAATAACTGCTCTTATAATGAACTTTCTTGCCTAATACTTTGAAAAAATGTGATTAATAAAACAAAATGTCCGCTTTTTTCATAAGTATTTACAAAACAAAATGTCCTATTATAAAGTAGCTATA
>CALVIS010000015.1 GCA_944331805.1 uncultured Bacilli bacterium | reverse complement strand
AATTCATCTTTAAGTTCAAAAATAAAAAACTCTCTCATTATAATCACCATCTTAACTATAACAAGAAAGTTTTAAAATATTTGTCGAATTATTTAATTATCTCTTCTATTTTTAGAGCGATTTCATCAGTAGTAAAATGGAACTTTTTATTTATATCATCTTTGCTTCCACTTGCCCCAAATCTATCCACTGTAAATAAGTAGTTATCATTATAGGCAAACTGGTACCAAGAGTATGATGAAGATTTTTCAATAATAAATTTCTTTTTACCAATAGGAAGTAACTCTTCTTTTTCTTCATCGCTTAATAAGTTATATCTTTCAATTGATGGCATTGATGCTATTCTAAAGTCATATCCCTTTTCAAATAAAGCATTAACAACATCAAAGGCAAGATCCACTTCTTCACCTGTCGCAATAATAATACCGTCTAACTTTCTTTCTTCTTGTTTTATAACGTATGCTCCACGAGAAACATTAGGAACAGAAGATGTTTCTCTTATTTTCGTCTCATTTCGTCCTAAAACAATACAAGCTGGCTTATTTTCTTCAAAGATAGTCTTATAAGCACCAATAACTTCATTACTATCACTTGGTCTAAATACCTCTAAATTAGGAGTCGCTCTTAGTCCTACCAATTGTTCAACCGCTTGATGTGTTGGACCATCTTCCCCTACTGTAATTGAATCATGAGTAAAGATATAAGTAACAGGTAAATTCATAAGGCAAGTTAGTCTTAAAGCAGGTTTTAAATAGTCACTAAAGGTTAAATAAGTAGAGACAAAAGGACGATATCCTGATAGTGCAAGCCCATTAGCAATAGCAGCCATAGCAAATTCTCTTACACCAAAGAAAATATTTCTACCATTATAGTCATCGCTTGAAAAGTCTCCTTTATCTGTTAGATATGTTAGAGTTGAACTAGAAAGGTCAGCCGCTCCTCCAAAAATTAATTTACTAGAGTTAGCAAGAGAATTTAATATCTTACTACTAGCTTTCCTTAATGACTCTACTCTCTCTTCTGGATAAGCATAATCTAAGTTAGTAAGTTCTATTTTTTTATCATTTGACATCATTGAATCTAATAACTCTTTAGTTTTATCTTCAAGATTTTCATATTTTTCATTAAAGTCATTTTCTAAATTACTACATCTATCATCTATAAGCTTTTGAAAGTCTTGTAGGGCTTCATTAGATATTGTAAATGGTATATCTCTAAGTCCTAATTCATGTTTAATATTAGTAATATCTTCATCATCAAGAGGCTTTCCATGAACGATATTTTTACCCGCATTACGAGAATACTTTCCTATTGTTGTCTTAACTTGAATTAAACTAGGTAAATCACTAGACTTAGCATTAGTAATCGCTTTATCAATTTCTTTAATATCATCACTAACAGTACTAACATTAAAGCCCATTGCCTTAAATCTAGCTTCTATATCATCAGTAAAAGTTTTCTTAGTATCACTATCAAGACATACATGATTAGAGTCATATAAAAGTATTAAGTTATTAAGTTTAAGATTACCTGCTAAAGATAATGCTTCATAACTAACACCTTCCATCAAATCTCCATCACCACATAAACAATATACTTTATAGTCAATGATATTATTTTTCTTATCATTAATTAAAGCTTCAGTATGTTTTTCAGCGATAGCCATACCTACAGCCATTGCCACTCCTTGACCTAGAGGCCCCGTTGTCGCATCAACTCCAGGTGTAACTCCATATTCAGGATGACCTGGAGTAATAGAGTCTATTTTCCTAAAGGCTTTTAAATCATCAAGTTCAATATTAAACCCAGCCATACCGAGTGTTGCATAAAGTAAAGCTGAACCATGTCCTGCACTCATAACAAACCTATCTCTATTAAAAAAGTTAGGGTTCTCTTTAGAAAATCTTAAATGATGAGCATAAACAGTATAGATAATGGAAGCAGCCCCTAGTACAATACCAGGATGTCCACTATTCGCTTCATGAATCATATCAATACCAAGACCTCTAATCTGATTAACAATCCTTTCTTCATTAATATTATCTTCACTACATTTTGTAAAAGCTAGCATATTATCACTCCTTAGTTAATACTATCATACCATATTTAAGAATTAAGTCAAAAAAGTTTATTGATTATGTATGGCAATCGCATAAAAAATAATATGTAAAAAATGGTACAATATATTTTTTTAGTAAACAAAATCATGTATTCTTATAATATAAGGATGTGTGAAATATGAAAAGTTTATTTAATCATTTTGAAGTTTTAGAAGATCCAAGAGATATTAGAGGCAAAAAGCATAAATTAATCAACATCATAATAATGACTATATATGGTATTTTATGTGGTTATACTGATTTTACTAATCTAGCAGATTTCTTAAAAGTACATGAGGATTATTTTAATGAACTATTACAACTTAAAAATGGTACACCTTCTCATGATACTTTATCAAATGTTTTTAAAGTTATTGATTCAAAGAAATTTATGGAATTGTTTATAGAATGGATTAAGGACATTGTTAAAGAAAAAGGAATGCATTTAAGTATTGATGGTAAAGCCATCAAAAGTGCAAGAGATAAAGTTAATGGTGGTAATACTCCATATATTGTTTCTGCATTTTTAAGTGATATTGGTCTATCTATAGGGCAATTAAAAGTAGATGATAAATCAAACGAAATAACAGCAATACCAGAACTTATAAAGCTAATAGATATAAAAGATAAAGTTATTACTATTGATGCTATAGGTACTCAAGAAGATATTTGTAATCTTATTACATCTAAAGAAAAAAAGGGACATTTTATCTTAAAAGTTAAAGATAATCAAAAAGACTTAAAAGATGATATAAAAACATATTTTGATTTAGGTTTAAAAGAGGATTCTTTAGATATTGCAATTGGTGAAACTAACTGGGAAAAAGATCATGGAAGGCTAGAAAAAAGAAAATATTATTTATCATATGACATTAAATGTATTCACGATAAAGACAAATGGAAGTCAGTTAAGGCTATAGGTAGAATTGATGTTATTAAAGATGAGAATAATATAAAGACTACAACTACCCATTATTATATTTTAAGTAAAAAATTTGATTTAGACACCTTTATAAAAATAACTAGAGAACACTGGAATATCGAATGTTCACTTCATTGGAGACTTGACGTTATTTTAGATGAAGACCATTCTAGAAATCATGTTGGTAACTCTATTGAAAATTTAGCCACTATTAGAAAAATAGTTTTTAATCTTGTTAAACTTGATAAGTCTATGGGAGATAAACTTACTATGAAACAAAAAATGACACGTTATATAAGTGATTTCAAAAATATTGAAAACCTTATATTTAATGTCATTCCTTGTATTTAATTTTCTTTACGTCAAATTTTTATGCGATTACCTTATTGATTATGTAAGTTTTCTATGCTAAAATTTAATTGGAAATGCCGGTATAGTTTAGTGGTAAAACAGATCCTTGGTAAGGATCAGAGGCAAGTTCAATTCTCGCTTCCGGCACCATTTAAGAGATTTGGTCGAGTTATTCGAACTTTAAGCACAATTCAGTCTGATATATGACTGATTTTTTATTTGATGAAAATCCCAATAAGTAATTTTGATGCTTGTGGCAAAATATCAAATGGTTAAATATTGATATGAAATAAAATATTGTGGATTTTATGCAAAAGATATTATATAATATGTTGTAATATTTAAAGCAAGAGGTGATTTGATTGAGAAAAGAGCCTACTGACGATTATATTGATTTTGCATTAATAGGAAATAATATTTATGATATGTTGTTCATGAAATATTTATTTTCGTCACAAAATGTTAATTCATATTATTGTGAAAAATATCAAATAAATGATGAAAAAAAAGAAATCATATTAAAAAACATTGCATATTATTTTGGGACAAAAGGTCCTATATTAATTGATGATAAAGGATTAAGGAAAATATTTGATGATAATGGAATACCTAAAACTTCTATTTTGCCCAATTTATCATCAGAAGATATAATTAATCAGATAGACAATTGTTTAAAAAGTGATGCAGTTTATGTTTGTAATTCAAATGGTAATTTAGATAAATATACAATGTTTATATTAGGATATTTAATGGCAATGAAACAAGAAATCTTTTTCTGGAATGATATAGATGAATCAGAATGGTTAATGTCATGTATTTCTAAAAAAAATAATAATGGTTATAAAGAAGTTGTACAATCTCCACTAGAAATAATTAGAACTTTTGCATATCCATATTTATTTAAAAAATACAAATTAAAAATGGTACCAGGTAAATATGGTGAGATGATTGTTGATGATGAAGGTAATATAGGTGTTGATAGAAATTTAGAATTTAATTTGCAAATAGAAAATCAAAAAAATGAAAAAAATACAATTTCATTGTTAGGCAGTTTGAGAAAACAATTGATAATTATTAAAGAAAAAAAATTACAATTAGAAGAAAAGGGTTATAAAGTCTTAGCACCTAAATTATCAAATGTGAAAACATCCGAAAATGGTTTTATTGTTTTTGAAGATGATGCATGTGATAATCCTATTGTAATAGAAGCAGATTTTATTGAAAAATGTTTGAAATCTGAAAGTATTTTAATTTGTGATAAAGATGGGTATATTGGAAATACAGTTATGTTTGAGATAGGATTTCTATTAGCAAACGCTATGTACTAGAATTTGCGTGATAATTATAATCGCTATATATTACATTATAGTCTAATCCACTATAGTTATTATATACATTAGAATATGTAATATTAGATGTCTTATTAATAGTATTCTTTTCAATCACTTCAACTTGTTCTAATATCTCAGTTGTATAATTTAAATATTTGTCAAACATATACCAGTCTAAATATCCTTGAAGATGGTTTGTTGAAACGCCATGGAAATGAGATAAAAATACTTCTAATCCAGAATGCAATGAGTTAATATTTGCTAAACTATCGCCATCTTCATTTGTATATGTACCAGACTTTATTTGAATAAGATTCCAATTGTTTTCCTTGGCAACACTTTCATATGAACTTTTACAGTCTGTTATTAATTCAGAAACATTTTGCAATTTTGGAGTAAGAGAATTTTTAGCCATTTCTGAAGTAATAGGTCCATTACCTACAATTTCAAGAAAAGTATTATCATATTCATCTATAGCACTTTCAACACAAACTTTATGACTATTAATTCCTCTTTTACCATTACCATTTGATTTTCTAGGCTTTGAAAATCGTGGCATATTTTCTTGTTTAGTACCTTTTAAATTTATTGATATATAATATTCATCAACTTCTACTCTGCCATGAAGTTTAATATTTTCCCTTATTTTTCTAAGTACATCTAATATTTTATGCCTTAGAGTAAATGCAGTAGTAACTGATATACTTACTAATTTTGCTGTCTTTCTAATGGAAAATTTATCTCTCATACATTCGAAAAACTTTACAAGTTGCTTATACGTTAAATGAGTATGATGAAAAATAGTATTAGATAAATCATTAAACCTTTTATCACAATCTTTACATTTATAAGTTTGAATACCTTTTTTAGTATGTCCATTTTTAACAACATTACAACTATTACAAATAGGACAACATACTATATTTTTTTCATTCTTTACTATCTCATAAATAACATTACTACTTTTCTCTTGTTGATTTAAAAGTAAAGTTAATTCCTTAATTAATTTTTCTACTTGATGTGGTAATAAATTTGCTATATTTAATTCTTCCAACATTTTAAATATACCTAAAAAGTATTTTTGATTAGCCAGCCTTATTATATTCATTTGTCTAGGATGAATTTAAAATTGACTGGCTAATCAAAAATACTTTCCTTTCAAATTCATACTAGACACCTTTATTATATCACTTCTTATTTCATCACGCAAATTCTAGTACATAGCGTTAGCAAAAAAGAAAAAAATTGAATTTATTAAAGAACCAATTGAAAATTGGTTAATAAATGTAGTTGATTATTTTTCAGAGTTTGACGATAAAAAAACGCTATCAAAGCATAAATATTTTTAATTGATTATAGTATGCTATATTTATCAAAGCATTGTTGCTTATTTGTTTATTTTTATATCAATTATTATGTAAAAAAAGTTGTTGATGCCTTTAACAACAGCACCAACAGAAAATTAGTACAACAAATCGTTTTTTAATACAAGTGTATTATTTATGATGTATTAGTATATTATATATTAATTATCTTAAATAAATTATTTCATATATTTATCCTTTAATTCATCATACTTTTTTATAAATTCTATTACCCAAGATTGTAAAAAATATTTTAAATAAACTGAATTATTAAATTCAACATCTACTAATTGTGTTGAGCCTGCCATTGTAATAATTCCAAAATGTTGTAATTCTATTATTAATCCATCATTCATAGGTAAAGTTAAAGTATGTGTACTATCTTTAATAAACTCTTTTATTAAATTTGACTTGTTTTTATCTGCATTTATCAAATACCTATATTTCCCTTTTTGTATTTTTCTGTTTATTATAGCATTGTTCATAAACTTAATGATATAAGTAAACAAAAGCACTATTAGAATAGTAGTTGAAATTAAAAATAATATGCTTATAATAAAACCATAATCATTTCTAAAATTGTATATATAAATTTTTTTCGCATAATAATCTGGAAGTAAAGTAACTATGCCTGTTACAATTGAAACAGCAGCTAAAATGTTAGGGGGCAATTTTAAAAAATCTAAAAAATCTTTAAATGATGTCAAATTAATTTCTCCTTTCATCTCATTAATTACTATATAGATAATTATATCATTTTTCTTGTGTAAAAACTATTAAGTAAAACAAATGAAGAAAGAAATTTAGATAATTCATCGTTAGAGAACCTATATCAATATTATGATAAAAAAGTAGTTATTTAAATTATGAAAAAACTATAAGTAAAGAAGATTTTGATAAAATATTTAATATAGTATATGATGTCTTAAAACTTAAAATAAATGATAATAAGACTATAGAAGCATATGACCAATATTTAATAAATAGAGAAAAACTACTCTCAAAGCAATTTGAAAGTAGTTTTCTTCTTACTTTTTATACTCTTTTCCTTTTTCTTTAGATAATTCTATTTCCTTAATAGTTTTATCTAAAGTGTCTTTAATCGTTTCAATTGGTACTCCTTTTTCATATAAGGAAATAACTAAGCTTGACATATTGTCTAACCCATTTTCTATCTCTTCTACATTTTCTCCAACTTTATTATTCATAATATCATTAAAATCTATAAAATTTAGTTCACTAGTAGGTTCTACTCTATCACAGAAAAATGAACCTCCTTGACCTTCTATAACACCTATTTTATAGTAAACTTCATTAACGCTATCTTTTATACCATAAAAAGATTGATACTCATATATACTTGGATAAATATAATTCTTATCTGCATATTCCATTATCCCTTCAAAGAATAATCCTAAATTATTTACTTTATCTAAATCTTCTTTAGATATTTTTTCAGGAAAATATAGAAAATCTTCTAAAGAAAATTCTTTATTACTAGCAGTAAACTTATTAAGCCAGTTCATATAATCATAACTAGAAAACAAACTTTCTAACTTAAACTTTTTTTCTTCTTTTTCCTTAAGCCATTTATCTTTATTTTTATTAACATATTCCTTTATATCTTCATCAGTAATTAACATTCTCTCCATATTAAACCTCCTATAATTTCTTTAATTCATTAAAATAATTATAACTTAAATTTTAAAAAAATACATGAATAATTAAGAAAATGTTGGTTATTATAATAGTGTACATAAATAATATGTACAACACCAGGAAGTCTTACTACTGGTCTAAAGAGCTTTAAGCTCTTTTCTTTTTGCCAAAAATTACCCTCATAATTAGACAAATTTCTTGCATATTTTCTATTAAGATAACAAAGACTAATAGTGGAAAGGAGGAAAAAATGAAAAAGATTAGTAAAATTTTATTACTATTTGTTTTAACTATTACATTATGCACTACTCTAAACGTTAAGGCTGCAACTAGTAAGACCGTTAATAACCAGGCAGAACTAAAAGATGCTTTAAACGATAGTAATATTTCAACTATTATTCTTGGTAGTGATATTGAAACAACTGAGAAAATTAATATTCTAAGAGATGTTACTATTGATGGTAATAATAAAACTATCAAGTATATAGGAACATTTGGTTCTAGTAATAGTAGTGATAATACCGTCTGGGGAGGAATATATGTATTACAAGTTTATAAGAGTAATGTAACTTTAAAAAATATTAAACTAACTGGTGGTAATGCAGGACTTCTTATAAATGGTGGACATGCTACATTTGTAGGTAAAATTGATGTCTCTGGTAACGGATTTGGTGGTATTGAACTAGGTAAAGGTAGTGGAGTTACAGAGGCTCCTAAACTAACCTTAACAGATGATGCCGAGATTATTAATACAACTGAAAGCACTGACAAACCAACACTATGGGTTCCAGATGATACAACAGGTGCAATTATAGAAATAGGTCATACCGAATTTGAGTTAAACCCAGGAGTTGAACTTAGTCTTGATGAAATAAACGAATTAGAAGAATCTCTTGAAAACCCTGAAACAAGTGACTCACTATTATTAAATATCTTCTTCTTATCAATCTTTGTTATTTTATCAAGTTATGCTTTTAATAAGATTCTAAATAAAGAATAAGAGAAACTAGCTAGTTTCTTCTTTTTTTAACAATTTGGCATGAACTACTACTCTTTTACCAAAGTTATCTTTACAAGTAGAAAGAGTTAATATTTTGTCACTTGTGTTCACATCAGTCTTAAAATTATAAATACTTCTTTTCATGATAGTCTCTAAAAACTCTTTAAAATATTTATTATTACTAAAATAAGTCTTAATGTAATAACTTTCTTTATCTATAGTATAAACACTAAATATTTTAAATGTCATTATACTTTTAGGAGTAGTTACTGTTATATAGTAATTATCTTTATTACTAAGCTTTTCTTCATCTAATAAATTATTCAAACTACCAAACATACTATTATCAAGTCTTCCATGACCATAAATAATATTATTCTTTGATAAATTATCTAAATCATTACGATAATCTAAAAAAATAGAACCAATCTCACTTTTCTCTTTTGTATAAGTATGATTTAAATAATAACTATTATTATTAGTCTTTACAACAGGATAACTTACTTTAGTATTATCTACTTCAATATAGCCAACTACATCTGAGTTAATTTCTTTTAATTTTTCAAAATCATATCCTGCTATTCTTTCCTTAAACTCTAAATCTTTTTTATAACTATAATAATAACTAGTAATATTATAAATTAATAGAATAATAATAATGCTACTAATTATAAAAACTATATACCATTTTCTTTTCATCGCTAAATCACCTTCCAAATATCCATTATTATTATTTGATAAAATATGTCATATTATGTAAATGTTTAAGTTTTTTTATTAATCTCTTTAATAAAATATATTTTTAAGATATAATTTACTTATAATAATATTGGTGAGGAGGATCTTTATGAAGAAAAAGAAAATTATTGTTACAATAGTAATTATTGTAGCGGTAGGATTATTATTAGCAGGAGGTATTTTACTATATCAAAATTATTCTAATAAAAATAGAATAGTAACATCGTTCAACGATTTGAAAACATCTTTAACAAAAACATTTAATCTTGATGAAAAAGCTACTAATACAAGCATTAAACAAACAGTAACAGGCTCTACTAAAATTAATATTAATCCAATGTTTGGAAATAGTAGTGATGGAACTGATGTAATTATTGGTAACTTAAACAATAGTACCTTTAATTATGAATATCGTCTTGATACTGAATCTAAGAGAATGTATATGGATGGTTCGCTATTATTAAACTCTACTGAACTATTAGGTCTTAACTTTTATCAAGCTGAAGATATTAGTTATGCCTTCTTAAGAAATATCTTTGATAAATATATTGTTATTGAAGATAGTGATATCTTTACATATCTAGAAGAAAGTAAAAAAGCTACTGATGATATTAATTATATTTATGATAAGATAATTGAAAGTCTTGGTAGTAACATTACTAATGATGATATTAAGGTAACAAATGTTGATGGAAAGAAAAAAATAAGTTTAGAACTTAATTCTAAAAGACTTAATGAGATTAGTAAAAATATCGTAAATGATTTAAAGAAAGATGATAGAGCTAAAAAGATACTTGGTAGTAGTTTAGATGAATTAGATACAACTACATCTAGTAGTACAACTGATAATAATAATTATTTATACTATAGTATTTATCTAGAGAAAAATGATATTGTAACCTATGAATTTGGAGTTAAAGATAATAACGAAGATTATAGTATAGAATTTAATGATGGAACTGAAAAAAGTTTTGTTATTAAAGAAGGAAATACTGAGAGTTTAAAAGCAACTATTGAAGAAAAAAGTGGTACTACTACTATTAATTTAAGTAGTAATAATACTAATATAGGTACTGTTACAATAAGTGATAATAATATTAGTTTTAATATAATTGATGAGTCATCAAATACTTCATTAAATGCTAATATAACTAGTGCTACTGAAGGAAACGTTATAACAACTACCTTTAATATGGCTATATCTAATAGTGGTGTTAATATAGATTTATTAACATTAACTGATACTAAAACAGTAACAGATGGTGTAGCAGACTTTTCTAATATTAATACTACTAATAATATTGATATAAATAGTCTAACAGAAACTGATATTACAACTATAGAGAATAATTTAATGACTATTCTATATAACTTCATGGGAATTACAATCTAAAAGAAAAGAAGCGAAAATGCTTCTTTTTATTTGACTTTATATAAGTAAAAATATGATTTAGGATTTTTAATACCTTTATATTCTTTAGAACTCCATACACCACTAATAATAAAATTATTCTTTAAATAAAAGTTCTTCCCTTTCTCATTTAAACTAAATGAATATAGATAAATATAATCAATATTATTATCTTTAGCATACCTCTTTATATAGTTTATCAAAGCAGTACCAATACCTTTATTTTGATAGCTTTTAGTAATTGCAATCTGTTTTATCTTTATATTATTTGAAGATAAATTAATATAAAACTCACATTCTTCATCAGGTGTAATATCTTCTTTAGATAAAGATGCATAACCTACTACTCTACTATCTATAAGTACTAATACTATCTTATCAGCTTTAGTTATATAATCATCATCTATTAAATAGCCATTAGGATAAGCATTTTCTAGATGAATCCTATCAATATCATTCTTATATTTATTAAAATCTTCTTTATATATAACCTCTATTTTCATAATAGTACTTTTTAATGCTTGTTTACATATTGTCTACCTTTAGAACGTTTTTCTATAGGTTCAAGCCAATCAATTATTTCTCCAACTTTAATAGTTTCTAGTTTTTCATTTTTACTTGATTTACTATGATAGTTTTCATAGCAAACTAAATCTTTAAAACCTCCTGCTTTAATATATTCATCTACAAATAGTTTTAAACCAGGATCACTTGTATCAACACCATACATCATAGGAACATCTATATTTCTATTAAATTCTTTAGCAAATAAGAAAGCTCTACGAGGACCAATTCTATTCCCACCACGTTCAATTATTCTATACATAACACAATTTAGAAATTCATCTTTTAGAAATACCCATTTATCATGCCATTTAATCGCTTCTTCTAAATTATTGTTATGATTTAGAGAAATATTATTAGATTTTAAATATTGTAATACTTCTTTAATATGTTTCCCTACAAAATAACTATCTAAATCAATAAAATTATCTTCTTTCAAATAATTAAAGTTTTCAGCATTATCTACTATACCATCTGGGGTTAAATGTAAACGAACTAAATATGGTACATTAGCATCTATAGTTACATTACTGCTATAATATACTTCTCTAAACATAAATTGTTCATCACTCGGTAATGACTTAATAAAAACTTCTTTATTATAAAAATCTGACCAATTTAAATTTATATTTTTTGAACTATTATCAAGGGTATCATTAAAATATTGATTATTGTTAAACATTACTTCATTAATCTCTGTTCTTTCCTCTGAAGAACCTGGCATTAGTCTATTAACTTCATATTTAGGATATCTTAATTCATACCAAACTGCTACTTTTTCAATTAAATCGCGCATTCTTCTTGGCTCGCTATATTCACCAATAGGAGTATAATGACCTTTTACAGCATTTTTAAAATACCAGTTTATATAATTATCAACTTTATCATCTAGATTTCTTAACCTTGAGTTTATATACCTATAAGTAGTATATTCATCCTTCACAATTTTTATAGTATCATTAGAAATATTTTGCTCTTTCTCTTCTATATCTCTTCTAGTCAACAACCCAGTTTTTAACTTCATTAATTCTTCTTTAATATTCATACGTACCCTCCTAAATAATTAATGGTGTTCACGACAGGAATTGAACCTGCGACCTTTTCCTTCGGAGGGAAACGCTCTATCCTACTGAGCTACGTGAACATAACTAAATTATAGCATCGCTCCACTCATTTTACAATTATTAACACATATAATTTGACAAACTATTAAACTTGGACATAAAATACTATTAAGGATAAGTTAGATGGAGGTAATAATTTATCTTAGCGCCAGAACCAGTTTGGTTGACGAGGTTGGTGACTATCGAATCTTCGGCGGATGTTACCACGGCTACTAGTCGTAAGGTATATGACAAAAAGTAAAATCAAGATTACAACAAAACATATATCAAAGTAGTAAGGAGTTTATATGTGTGGAATTGTTGGGGCAATTTCTAAAAATAGAAATGTATTGCCTATTTTAATTACGGGATTAAAAAATCTTGAATATAGAGGTTACGACTCAGCAGGAGTTGCCTACCTTAAAAATAATAAAATAAATATTGTTAAAACTAGCGGAAAGATTGTTAAACTAGAAAGCAAACTTAATAAAAATGATAAAAGTAATATGGGTATCGCTCATACTAGATGGGCAACTCATGGGAAAGCGAATAGTATTAATGCTCATCCTCATAATGTTAAACATGTTACTATTGTTCATAATGGTATAATAGAAAACTATGAAGAGATTAAAGAGATGTTAGAAAAAGAAAACTACTCTTTTAAGTCTAGTACTGATACAGAAGTCGCTTGTGCTCTTTTAAATTATTATTATGAGAAATATAATGATGTAGATAAGACTATTAAAGCTTTTATGGATAAAGTTATTGGTAGTTATGCTATTCTTATGATTATTGATAATGACTTAGATAATCTTTATGTAATGAAAAAAGAAAGTCCTTTAGTAATAGGAATTAGTGATAAGACTAATATCGTCGCTAGTGATATTAGAGCGATATTAAAATATACTAATAAATACTATATATTAGATGACTTTGAATATGCTAAAGTTAATGCTAATGAAGTTGTGATTAAGTCCGTTAAAGGAGATATTTTAAATAAAGAATTACATACTATCGATATAAAAGATAGTGATAATTCTAAAGGTCATTATAAACATTATATGTTAAAAGAGATAATGGAACAGAAAACAACTATTTTAAAGACAGTATTACCTTTTATAAAAGAGGGACTAGATTATTTAAAGACTTTACCTGATTTAACTAAATATAAAGAAATATCTATTGTAGGATGTGGTACTGCTTATCATGCAGGTTTAGCTGCTAAATATCTTTTTGAGGAGGTTACAAATACTAGATGTAGTGTTTATCTTGCTAGTGAATATAGATATCAAAATAACTTTTTATCTAAAGATACACTAACTATCTTTATCTCACAATCAGGAGAAACTGCCGATACTATCGCTGCTTTAAAGCTTGTTAAAAGTAAAGACTACCCTACTCTTGGCATTATTAATGTAGAAGATAGTACTATATCTTATTTAGTAGATACTTGTCTTTATACGAAAGCAGGAAGTGAAATAGCAGTGGCCTCTACTAAAGCTTATACAGCCCAAGTAGCACTTCTTTCTATTCTAGCCCTATCTCATGGACTAAGAAATAAAACTATTAGTAAAGAAAAAGTCTTAGAAGTAATAGATGAATTTAATAATATAGAGAAATTAATCACTCCTCTATTAAATAATAAAGATACTTATCTATCTATTGCTAAAACAATCTATAAAGAAGAAGATATCTTCTATATAGGAAGAGGTCTTGACTATTATCTTAGTATGGAAGGAGCCTTAAAACTTAAAGAAATATCTTACATTCACAGTGAAGCCTATGCTGCAGGAGAATTAAAGCATGGTACTATTTCTTTAATTAAGAAAAATACTCCTGTACTTGCTAGTTCCACTAACTCTTGTTTAAATCCTAAGACTATTAGTAATTTAAAAGAAGTCCTAGCAAGAGGCGCTGATATTTATTTAATATGTGATGATAATTATAAGGATGATACTTTTACTATCATAAATATTCCTAGTGCAAGTGACTTTATTAAACCTATATTAGTCATTATTCCTTATCAATTAATCGCTTATTATACTGCAGATTTAAGAGGAACTGACATAGATAAACCTAAAAATTTAGCAAAGTCTGTTACTGTTGAGTAATTTGTGATACAATATATAACGAAAAGAGAGATTAGTATGATATATTACACCAAAGATAATAAAGAAATTATTATCCCTGATGATATTTTTAACAAAGAGGATAATCATGGTAAATGTGGAACTATTTATAAATATAGTGACGATTTATGTATTAAAAGATATGATAGAGGTATTTATTTTGATCATTGCCTTTTAAATACTTCTATATATGATGATTTAAAAACAATAAAAAGTGATAATCTTGTTGATATAAAAATGTCATTATATAAAGATAAAAATAATAAAAATATAACAGATGCCTATTTACTTACTTATTACAAAGAACAATATGATGATTTTTTAGAAATTTATACTGATTATTTATTATATAATTTAAAAGAGATATTCAATTTAATTAAAGAAATTAGTAATTTTAAAATAAGACTTGATGATTTAAAAAGAGAAAATATAATTCTTACTAAGAACAATATAGTCTTAATTGATCCTGATAGATGGTACTATGAATATGAAACTAATGATAAGAATGAGATTGAAAAACTTAACATTAATAATATAATGGCTATGCTTAATGAAATTACAAAAGAAAGCTTAAAAAATAATCATTTAAATTTCCTTATAGACAATAATTTATTTAATTATGTTATCAGTAATAAATTATTTCCTTTAACTAGTAATAAAAATAAAGCGATGAAAGTTTTATCTAAAAGATTAAATGGCTATAAAAGACCAATAGATTATATCTATAGTATGAAGAAGTAGTTTTTAAATATTACTTCTTCTTTATTGTATAAATTTAAAAGATAAGTTAATAATATAATTAGGTATCACTTATGAAAAAATAAAAAAAGATATTGTCAAGTTGAAAGAAATATGCTAGAATTAATTTGTTAATCATTTATGGCGAGATAGCTCAGTTGGCTAGAGCGCTCGGTTCATACCCGAAAGGTCGAGGGTTCGACTCCCCCTCTCGCTACCATTTATCAATCACTAGGCTCCACACCTAGTTTTTTTGTTTATTAAAGGAATAGTTACTTGTCTCTAACTATTCCTTTTTGATTACATATTAAATTATTACTATACTTCTTATATTCAATAAATTCATTCTTAGTCTTAATAGTCCATATAAATAATTCTTTACTAGATACTTCTTTTACTTTAAATACTAATTCTTTAGGACTAGATATAAAGCTAATATATTTTTGCTTTATTAAATATTTATAGAAAAAAACATCATATAAAGCTCCTTTAAAGCCTTTATACTCACTAGTTAATAAAATACCTATCTTATATCTTTTTAAGCTTGTAAGATCCATTTTTCTAAGTATTATAGGGTTAAAGCATTGTAATAAAACTTCTCCATTATAATCAAGTAATAATTTATTTAATTCTTTTATAGAACTATTAGAAAAACTATCTTTAATTTCTATTAATAATGTAACTCTCCCACTTACTAACTTTAACACTTCTTCTAAAAGAGGTATTTTATCAGTAGTATCTAGTAATTTAACTTTACTTAACTCATCATATGTCATATCTTTAACAAGTCTATCTATACCTGTTAATCTCCTAATATTATCATCATGAAAAACTATTATTTTATTATCTTTAGTTACTCTAATATCAATTTCTATATTAAGATTATCTAATAAAGCTTTCTTAAAAGAACTAATAGTATTTTCTACTATTTTTTTATTATCAAATAAACCTCTATGAGCATATATATTCAATCTAACCACTCTCTTCTATTTTAATACCTAATAATAGACTTAAATCTAAAGCCTGATTCATATTGACAATAACCCCTCTTAAGTCTTCTAAAGATACTTTTATATTAGTTATATCACAGGTATTTAGTTTTATTTTATTTAAAGATGTATGTAGTATTTCTGCATTACATAATTTACAATGATTAAACTCTATTTTCTTAAACTTTACTTCATTAAAACTAGAGTAATTTAAAGAACAATTATTAAACTTAAAATTATTAAATTTAACTAATGAAAAGTTACTATACTCTAAGTTAGAATCATTAATAGTAGAATCTATTAATGTACTACTACTAAAATCTATTCCTAATAAATTACAGTTAATAAAAGTTAAATCTTTTATGCCATTATTACTAAAGTTTGCATTACGAAAGTCACAAGCTTTAAATTTACATGACATAAAATCTACTCTTTCTAAGTCACTATTACTAAAATCTATATTAGTAAAAGTACAATTCCTAAAACTCAAATAATAAAGAGTATTTGGAAACTTATCATTATAATACTCTTTATCATAAAATGTCTCATCATCTATAAAATCATTAAACATGATTATCTAACTTCTTTCTTTTTCACTTTTCTAAGTACTAAAGAAGGATACTTATCTTCTAACTCTCTTTTGTTATTAGATAATTGTTTTAAAGATGTCTCCCCTAAATCATCTTCCATAGAATCTATATAACTAGTAAATTTATCTAAAATATCTTTTCTATAACTACTAACTTCAAACATCTCAGTATCAGTCTCATAAGTAGTTAAATACACATCAATATCTTCTTTATAATATTTTTCTAAATTACCCTCTTTATAAAAGTAATAGTTATTATTTATACAATAAATTGTTTTATTGTTATATTTATCTGCAGGCACTTCAAATGATGTTACAGGAGTATCAAATGGAAATTTTCCTAATAATTTATCATTATAATCGTATATAACTGTATTTAATACTGTCTTAAGTACTATTATATCTTTAAAAAATAATATATCTTTATATTCTCCAAGTACTTCTAATTCTGTATATTTATCAAAATCTTTATTATGATAATTTTTTCTTTTAGCAAGAATAGAACTGTTATCTTTTCTAAGAGCAAAATAAACATAATCAGCATCATCAATATTTTTATACTTAGGTGAATAACTTAGAGTTATATCTTTATATTCTTCTGGTATAATTAATTTACCTAAAAAGTACATTCCTTTCTTTTTATTATCTTCTACTTCGTATAAATAATTACCATATGGCTTAATAGAATCATGAGTAGCCTTTATAATATTATTATAGTAATTGTTTTCATTATAATAATACATGCCAAATGATTCCTTATTTAAATCTGTTTTTTTACTAAAGATTATTCCTTGATAATTATCATCAATAATATGACAATTCTTAATTATTGTTCTAGGTTCTTTATCAAGAGTAATATTAACTATATCAGTAGAACAACCATTAGTTAAAGCATATATATCATCACGAAAGTACTCAATAGTATCATAATTACCAATCATTTTACTATTATGAGAGTCATATAAGAAAAGTACTTTTTTTCCATCTTTATCAAAATAGAATTGAAATTTTTGATTATATTCATAACCATTATTTATTGTAATTTCAGCACAATCACTTGCTAACACCCTTGTTTCAATTCTTTCTCTGTTATCATAAACAGTTGAACTGATTAAAGATTCTCTATTATTTTCATCTTCTTCTATAAATAGATACTCAGTACTTTCATTTTCATTATCATGGGAAAAATAAGCGACTAGTTGAGAGTTTTTATCTGTTTTACGTATTAGATTTTTACTATTTAAATATATATTATATATGTACGTATCATTATCATCTTTACAATATAAAAGAAAATTATTAAAGCCCTGAAAAAAGATTTCATTAAATTCTTTACTAATAGAATCATATTCTCCATCATAACTAAATCTTACTTTATTATTTTGGTAAAAGAAAGTTATACCATTTTTTCTTTCTATCTCATCATATTCAAAATCAGTAATTAAGCCTTTTCCTCTCATATAAAGAGCCTTAGAATTATCCTTTGATAATACAAAATAGATTTTACCACAATTGTCTAAAAGAAATTCTGCATTATCTATTTCTAAATCAAAAATATTATCTTCATTTCTTAAATTATACATATCTAAGAAATGTAGTTTATCACTATCACCTTTTTTTAATAAAGAAACATAAGCATATTCTTCAAAATGACGAACTATCTTATAGTCTTTAACTACATAACTATGCTTTAAAACATCATAGACATTAAGAAAGTATTCATTATTAACTGTTTTAATTTGCATATAAAATTTATTATCATTATTATAAAGTATATTATAATAATCAAGTTCCCCAATAAGTTCATTAGTCTTAATATTTAAAAGTCTTCTTTTCCCACTTATAGATGACTTTATAAGAGCGACATCATCTATAATAATTTCAATATTATAAAAATCTTTCTCTTTTTTTGTTGTAGTTATTTTTTTCATACCTAAACCTCCCTGATACATCAATGTAGTTTTATACTACCATAATAAATTATATAATTCAATGAAAAATTACCCTTCCATTACCTTAACTTTCACTTTACCATTATCTATACTTCTATCTATATTATCTTTAGTTTTATCTATATCTTTAAGACTATAATTAACAGTATCTTTAATATCATCAATTACTTTAAAGATTCTTTTAAATTCACTTTCCCTTAGATAAGCTTTATATTTAGTCTTTAGGTCACTTTCTACTTTTTCTATATTATCTAAGTTACTTACTAAGTTCTTCTCTATCTCTATTGCATTATCTTTATAAGTCTCTAGGCTATCTATATATTCATTGCATAAATCTATATAGTTCTCTTTATTTGATGATGATAACTCACTTAAGACTTTATAAGAAAGATATGTGGCAAGTAAAGTCCCTACAATATTATGATTATTTTTAAAAGCAAGAAAACTTCCTAAGGCAAGTAATGCTTTAGTACCAAAACCTAATTTCTTAGCATCTTCTTTTTCTAAATCATTAAAGGTTCTATCCAAGTTAATACTAGTAGTAGAACTTAAATCATCAAGAATCTTACCTGTGGATTTTAACTCTTTAGCAATATTATCAAAGTCTTTTAAGTCATCCTCTTTATCGCTTAAATCTTCTTTAATATTGTTAAATTCTATATCTTTAGACCTAACCTCATTACCTAGTACTTCTTCTCTTAATTTCGCTTCTTTATACTCTTTATATAAAAGAAACAATTCATTTAAGTCATCAGTTTTCTTTAATAATGAGATAATATAGTCATATAAATCTTTATTTTCAGTCTTTAACTCCTCAAGTATTTCTTTTAACTTCTCTAAATCTTTAGGATTAGTAATATAAGGTATTTCACTAATCATCTTATCATATTTAAGACTATTATCATCATTCTTATCTCTTATATTATTTAAATATGTCTTAGCATCCATTTACATCCCTCTTTTACATACACTCTATTATACTATAAAAGTCTTAATTAAGACATATAGTTTTGTAAATAATTTCTCTCTAATTGGTCTACTTATAATAAATTTAGGTTTAGATTTCTCTATTTCTTTAACTACTTCTTTAACTAAGTCACTATAGTCAATCTCTTCTAATATACTAAACATTATCTTTTGGTATCTAGTCATTAGAAGAGCCTTATTTTCAAGGATATATTCATCTTTAGACTTATTATCTATCATTAAATCATTAAAGCCTGTATAATAGGCTCCGGGAAGTATTAAAGAAATACTTACATCAAGACCTTGATATAATAATTCTAACTTTAACGTATTTGCAAGACTAACTAAGTATAATTTACTTGACGTATAAGTAGATAAATATGGTAAAGGTAGAAATGCAGCGAGTGATGAAGTTATAAAGACTTTCCCACTCCTTTTATGATAATAACAATATCTAAGATACTTCTGTAATAGTCTAAAGTTACCTTTAATATTAACATCAATAACTTCATTAAATCTTTCCTTAGATAGTTCTAAAATACTACCTCCATTACCAATAGATGCATGTAATATTAAACAATCTATATCAAGTTCATCTATCATATTAAAGTCATTATCTAAAAGATTTAAGACTATAGGAAACATAATTATCTTCTCCCTATTTATTTTCTCTTCTAAAGTAGCTTTTTCTAATAAAGTCTTACATCCTGCATAAACAATATGACCTCTTAAAGCTAAAGATTTGCCTAAGTTATATCCTATATTACTTCTAGAACCTGTTATTAATATATTCATAATTATCACCATTATTAATATAACCAAAAATGTAATTGCTATAACTAGGAACCTTTTCTTGTAAGTTGATAAGAGTCTTTTCTTATCTCTAATAAACATTTCTCCCACAACTGTAATCCATAGGGTAAATTACTTTCTAAAATATAAAAATTACTACAAATAGTAAGAGGCTACAAATTACTAATAGGAAGAATCATGCAACGTTTTTCCTCATCCATAATTTTTTCATTCCAATATCTTAATGTATTAGAAACTGGTAAATAATCAAAATAAATTTCTTCTCATTCTATAAATTTATTAGGATGAAAATAATCTCTTTACTCACGATATTAACAAAGTGAAAGTAAAGTTAACTATTAGTAATAACACAAGAAATACCATCTTTCTTATTCAAAAGAACATATGCTTCATCTAGCCATATCTTGCGAGAAGAACTATCACTTTGCTCACTTTCCCAATGACAATCAAGATAATCGAGCAAAACAAATAAAGTAGTCGATAACTATAAATCATCCTTCGCCTTATTTTCTACTAACACTAACATAATATGAAGTTCCTCCAATACAACAAAAAAACAAATAAGCAAGTAAATTTACTTATTTGTCAAACGTCTATAGATATTAGAAAAAATGCTTTTCTTTTTAGGAGCTTTTTCTGAAGAAGAAAGAACAACTTCTTCAAGTTCTTCACACTCTGAAAAAGCACTTTCCATACCATGTCCACGCATAGTCATATTTCCTACCGTCATTTTAGGTGTTATAAAAGAAAGATTAACACCTAAAGTAGATTCCATATCACGAAACGCTCCATCAACCTTTGGCTTTGGATCCAGAATACTAAAGTTCCAAGGCTCAGAAACACGCTGGAAGTCAACTTGCTCTCTATCAATATCCAAAGTTTTGAGAGTAACTTGTTTGCTTCTTCCACCAGAAGATCTTTCCTGCAAAGGACTAGAATTAATTGGAGTAGCTACATGATATTCACGAGTATACCTAATATCCGTATAAAAATCCGGACGAATAAAATTTTTATCATTAATTGTTCTTGGAACACTTGAAAATAAATGAACATGTCCTTCCGAGATAGGAATAGATGGACATAACATATCTTTAAATTTGCCATAAGTTTCTCTGTCGTATGCAGAAATTATAGCTAGATCGGTAAAGCGTTCATCCTCATGCAACACATCAGGATAACGAGTAGAGCTGAAATAATTTTCAACATAATTCACATAAGAAACAACATAGCCATTTTTCTCTTCAATCTGTAGAGTCTCAACAGCATAATTATTTTTAGAAGAAAAACCATAATAAACCTGTTCCATAATAATAAACTTCTCATTAACTTTATTCTTCTTTTCTCTCACTACTCTAATACTCTCAGAACTACTAGGCATTATAGAAAACACCTCATCATCCTCATTTTTCTTTAATTGAATAATTCCTTCTTCCATATCAAAATTTTCGATAGCAGTTTCCAAATCACCACATTTCTCATTTAAAACTTCAATTGCCTTTTCTGTAATCTTAGGATACATCTTTTTAAGTAACATCTGATAATCAACTTTCATAAATATTTCCCCCTTCAATTTATGTAGTCAGATTATACCATATATCATTAATTTTGTCAACTTTACATTATTTAAGATAGGATTTTATTTTTTCCATAAATTCAAATGCATTAGGGATAAAGAAAAAAAAGACCCCTATTATTTAGAAGTCTTCTTAAATATAACAAAGGATACACCTTTTTTTTCGTTCTTAACTTTAATATCATAGTTCATTAGTAATAAGGTTTTCTTGACTATTGAAAGTCCTAATCCAAATTCACCCTTTATACCTTTCCGGAACGGAGTAAAGATTCCTTCAAGTAAGTCTTCATCAATATTAGGACCATCATTATATAAGGTTAAACGGTTATTTTTGGCAGTAATTTTAATTGTAGACTCTGTATATCTCATAAAGTTAGCTAGTAAATTATCTATTACAGTCTCAAAGTAATCATGAGTACCATAGAATTTACTATTCTTATCAAAAGAAACTTCGAATTTAACATCTTTTCTTCTAAATTTAAATTCTTTAATCGCAGTATTTACTATTTCTTTAATATCTACTAACTTATAGTCTACTTTTTTATTATCTTTTAAATAATCTAATTTATTCAAATAAAGAAGTGAATGAACTTTTAATTCAAGCTTATCAGTTTGTTCACTAATAACATCTATTACAGTATTAGCATCTTCTATTTTATCATTATAAGCTTCTATATATGATTTTATTACGGTGAGAGGTGTTTTAAAATCATGTGAAATATTTTGATACATTTGATTACGATACTCTTCTTGGTTCTTTAAAGAGATTCGCATATCTTCAATAGCCAATTCTAATGAACGCATTTCATCGTCAATTTGAAATGATATACTATGATCATATTGATCATTATCAATGTTGTCTATTTTTTCTTTTAACTTTTCTATCTTTCTAACTATAAAGCTTCCCCAGAATATTAGGATTAAAGCGATTATTAGAAAAGCCAGTATTACTACAGGAAAGACAGCGTCTAATATATCTTGTTTAGTCTTTTCAATATAAGTATCATTGGTAAGAGCTATTTTAGTAACATCATCATTATGGAGTGTATAATAATAATAAATTTGATTTTTATAAATAAATTTTCCGTAATTATCGGTAAAGGCATCCATGATATCATTAACATCGCTAAATTCTATAATATCATGAATATTATCTGAATAGGCAACTGTATTTCCTATTTCATATAGGTAAGCAATCTCAGTTGTAACTAAGTCTTCATTTATATCTGATTGGACAAATTCAAGAGGTTCTCTTAAGTAACTATAGATATTACTTTCAGCTGAAGGAACAATTACTTGAGGTAATATGATTCCTAGAGTTAGAAAGAAAGCTAGAAATACTACTATTATTAATATTAATAACTGATGAGATAATTTATTAAAGTATTTCATAGTTAAGCTGATAACCTATATCCATATCCATAAATAGTATTAACGTTTAATAAAGGCATTTTCTTTCTTAATCTTCTAACTAAATCATCTACAGCTCTATCGCTTCCAAAGTAATCATTTCCCCATACAGCATCAAGTATATCTTCTCTTGAAAAACTTTTATTTAGGTTTTCTACTAATAATACAAGTAAATCAAACTCTAGTGTTGTAAGTTTAATAGTTTTATCTTTAACACTTACAATACGTTTATCTAAATCTATAGTATAATCTAAGTAATTAATTATTTTAGATTCAGTAGATTGATATACTCTTTTTATAATATTATTAACTCTTAAAACAAGTTCTTTACTAGAATAAGGTTTAGTAATGTAATCATCGCTACCTAACTCAAGGCCTAAAATTCGATCCAAATCCTGATCTCTTGCAGATGTAAATATAACAGGTACAAGGGGATATTTTTCACGAATTGCTTTGATTACATCATAGCCATTAACATCATCTCCTAACATAATATCTAGAATCCAGACATCGACAGGGTTTCCAATATAGTTAATTGCATCACTACCTTTAGTAAAGGTAACAACGTCATAACCTGCTTTTTCTAGATACATTTTTACTACAGCCACCAAATCAGTTTCATCTTCAACTAAACAAATTTTATACATAGACACCACCTACCCCTAGTATAACATTATTTTATTGTTTTGCCTACAAGTAGGCTTATCACATCCTTTCTTTTCTATAATTTATGTAAAAAAACTATAGTTGTAAACGTAACTTAAAATTCTCTACTACATTTACCACTTCCTTTCTTTTACACATTAATCATATCAATTAAAAGTGTATAAATTATAAAAGAAATGTGGGAAATTATGGGAAAAGAAAAAGAATCGTAAAGATTCTAATTTTTTAAAGTGCTAGCTTGTACGGATTACTTATGCTTCCATCACCATCAATAATCTTAATAGTTGATTTTAGAAATACGGTAGGAAAAACATGGCGATTATAAGAAGCGTTAAAAAACAATACTTGACCATTTGCAAATATAACGACAGTTTGATTAGAACTTTGGGAGCTAGGAGTAATAGTATATTGGTTGTTATTATTTCTTAGCCAATTATTATCAGTACAATCATTGCTTACCCAGCTTAGTAATTCTTTGCTTAAACACATATTTCTATCAGTAGTTGTTCCCCCGCTTGTGGCATAACCATAATCACTTGGGTATATTAAGCCAACTTTCCCTACCCATGATGTATCTCTTCCACTACGTACTGTTGTTCCTCTCTCAGAAAGATAAAAATTATCTGCCGTTAATACATAATTAGAATTTGATGCTCCACCTAAATACCAAAGAGCATCTCCTATCATACTTTTAGCTTCTTCTTTTAAACCGGTACTAGTAAAATCACAATTAGTTGTCGCATTGTTTTGACTTTTATAACATGTACCACTTTTACTATTCCAGTATAAACTTCCTCCTACAGATTCGTTTTCGTGTCCTTCATTTAATAAATAATTGAGTCTTGCATCAGTCCAGTTATTTTTACCCCAATCATCTGCTGCACCTGTACTTGTATCTTTATTATCCCAAGAGTAAATTTCAAGCGAACTATTTCTTATTATTTTTAGTCTTTGTTCTAAGTTGCCTCTTCCATCATCTACTGTAAATACTCCTATTATTCTCCATGTTTCATTATTGAATGTTACATAATTGTTTGGAGCAGCTCCTATATATCTATAATCTGTTAAAGCTTCTGTTTGTTCTGTTGCAGGATGAGTAAACGTCCACATTTCTTTTTGTTGTTCACTAGTTGCACTATTATAATCTAAATCTTCTGGATTGGCTTTTGCTAATATTGTATCTACTGCCAATGGTCTTTCTTGACTCACTTCTATTCTTAACTTACCACTAAATACTTGACCACTATAATTTCCATCTACCTCATCTGTTATCCAGAGATTTAAACTATATTTATTAGTTCCTCCACCCTCTATTGTTCCACTGTCTAATACTCTATTAGGATTAGCACCTATTCTCGTATGGAAAGTCGCACCTGTATCTGCACCATTCTTATTTAGATTATACTTTAAGTACTTATCATCTATTCTAGTATCTGTCTCACCTATAGTATTATCATCTAAGTAAATAGTATAATCTACCGCTTTATTACCATTATTTCTAAGTTCAAAAGTAGAACCATCTGTAGATAAACCCTTACTATCACTTATACCTACGGCATTATCTAAAGTTATTCCTTCACTTGTTTCATCTAAGACTAACTCTAACTTTCCTACTTTTACTATTTGGTCACTTCCTGATAACTGTGTAGAAAAGTAAGCATAACTTATCGCTAATGCTAATATTAATATAATTATTATACTTATAACTATTGTTATTACTTTTTTCTTTTTATTATTAGTTTCTTCCATTCTTACTTCACTCCTATATCTTTTAGTATATACAATTTACTATTCTTAATACTCTTTATTCTTATAATTAGATTATAAAATAAATATAAGGGTAATGCAAGTAAGTTATTTGCAAATTACAAAATATTTACAAAAAGTAAAAAAAGTATGAATTTTGTAAATTGACCTCTATTTTAGGGGTCAATTTTGCATTTTCTCTAGGCGAATTTAATAAATTCAGCCTCTTTTTTTATTGAATTTGCAAAATCCTCTTTTTGCATTAATTTCCTCCATGTGTTAGTGTACTTACTGCATACATGTATGAAACAAATTTTAGAAAGTGAGGTAAATTAATGGAAAATAATGAAAATGATAACTTTGTAACCCTTTTAGCGGATAGTACCTTTAAGTATATGTTTAAAGATTATAGAGATTTTTTTAAAAAGATAATTAAATCAACAACTAATGTCGATATAAGTGAATATGAACTTTATAATAATGAGGTTAATAGTGGTAATACTGCTAGAGATTATAGACTAGATATACTACTAAAGAAAGATAATGATTTTATTATAATAGAAATGAATAAAAGTGCTGATAAAAGGACTTTATTAAAAGCAAGGAAGTATCTATACGCTATTGCAGGAGGAGGACTAGTAGAAGGAGAAGATTTTAAAAAAATGCGTACTATTCTTATTAACTTTAATAATTCTAAATATAAAAATGATAAAGAAGCGATTAGTGTTGGATATGATTTAATAAATGAAAAATATAATGATGTAATAGATGAAATAAAAATTTATGACATATATCTTGCAAGTCTTGAAAATGTTCGTTATAATGGTAGTAACGAGAAAGAAACATATTTAGCAATGTTTAGAGCAGAGTCTTTTGAAGAGATGAGAGATATTGCTAATGGTAATGAGGAGGCTTTGAAAGTAGTGGAAGAACTAGAAAGATTAAGTGAAAATGATGAGTTTAGAGTCCTTTATGATGCTGAGAAAATGAGAAGAAAAGAAATAAACTCAGCAAGACTTGATGGCTATGATGATGGTTACGAAAATGGAATTACCAAAGGAAAAGAAGAGGGTGCCAAAGCAAAAGAAATAGAAATTGCTAAGAATCTTCTTAATATAGGTACACCTAAAGAAGATATAATAAAAGTAACGAGCTTAAGTGAAGAAGAGGTAAGCAAATTGATAGGAGAATTAAACAGCTAATAACAATAGGAGGCATTGAAAATTGTGGATGAATTAGAAAGGCTAGGACTTAATGATAAGTTTGGATTAGCATATGATAATGAATTGATGCAGAAAAAAATGATTAATACCGCTCGTAACTGGGGCTATGATGATGGAAAGGCAGACGGAAAGGTTGAAGGACTTGAAGAAGGAAAAAAGACAGTTGCTAAAAACTTTCTTAAAGATGGCATGCCTATAGAAGTTGTCTCTAAAAATACTGGTTTAAGTATTGAAGAACTAGAAAAACTAAATAAAGAAGCCTAAGTGCTTCTTTATTTATTGCATAATCTGGAAATGATTTCCAGAATCTAAATATAAATAACCTTTCTTGCCATCTAATTGTGGTAGAACATCATTATAATAATTTAATCTTTCAAACTTAGTAATAGTTATATAAACGCTATTACCATCATCCATGTAAAGCAAAAGTCTCTCTTCATCAATGTCATTAGGATCATACTTTATTTCACTAATCTTCTCTCTAATACTTAAATCAACCCTTTTATAATATTTAATAAATCTATTTAATATCTTCTTAGGTATCTCATTAATTAATCTAGGTATAGTATAAGAAGTCTCTTTATCAAGAGTTACTTCTTCTTTATTTTCTAAAACATACTTACCATTATCTTCTCTTTTATAAAGTATTTGATACTCTTCTACATCTATTTCTATTACATGATAGAAACTTCTATTTATATCAACATTCTTAACAAGTGGATTCTCTTCAATACTATTTTTCATAGTTAAATTTAAAGTCTTATAGAAGCTAGGATAATCTGTAAGTCCTGCAAGTTCTATTATATCATCATCACTAAGTACTTCATTACCTGTAATAATAATATTTTTGACTTTAGTATCAAGAACAAATAAGCATACAAAAACTATTACAGCGATTACTATAATAAATATTAAAAACGGTAATAGTCTTAGTTTTTTCTTCTTGATTACTTTAGCCATATATCACACTTACTCCCAATTTACAAATTCTTGTTCTACCCTTAAATCTATTCCATAATGTTCTTTAACTGCATCTTTTACAAATAGTATTAAATCATGGATATCTTTAGCACTTGCATTATTTTTATTAATTATAAAATTAGCATGTATTTCACTAACTTCTGCTCCTCCTTTAGTAAGTCCTTTAAGTCCTAAATCTTCTATTAACTTACCTGAGGGATCTGCATTAGGGGGATTTCTAAAGACACTACCTGCACTAGGATAATTTAATGGTTGTGATTTAACACGTCTTTCTCTTCTATCTTTAACAACTTCTTCTAAAGCATTTTTATCTCCTTTTTGTAAGCTTAAAGTTGCTTCTAAACATATATAGTTAGGGTGAGCCTGTAAGAAACTACTACGATAATGAAAATCCATTTCTTCATTAGTTAGAGTTATAATCTTTAAATCATCTGTTAAGACTTTAACAGTTCTAGTAATATAACCCATATCACTTTTATAAGCCCCAGCATTCATATAAACTGCTCCACCAATTGTACCAGGAATACCACAAGCAAATTCTAAGCCTGCAAGACCTTTTTTAATAGATTCCCTTGCTACTTTCATTAAACTTGCTCCCGCACCACAAGTTACTTTAGTACCAAAGAACTCTATTTTATCAAACTCATCTAATTTAATTAAAACTCCTTCATAAGTCTTATCACTAAATAATAGATTACTTCCATTACCAAGTATTTTATACTTAATATTATATTTTTTTATTAACTTGCATAATAATACTAACTTATCAGTATTTTTAGGATATATTATCGCCCTTACTAATCCTCCTACTTTATAAGTAGTAAATTTACTAGCGAAAACATCTTTTTGAATCTTACCTATATCATTAGATTCTACTTCTTTTAAAAACTCCTTCATTCTACTCATCCCTAACTAATTTTAAAATCTCTTCATATATTCTAGAAGAGCTATTCTTTACTCCTCTTTTTAATAAAGATTCTTTCATAGATTTCAATTTCTCTTTATCATTAAGAGTCTTATCTAATAGATTAACTAAACTATCTTTATTAAAGTCCTTCTCTTCTAATATTATACAGGCACCATCATCTTCTAGACTCTTAGCATTTACATATTGATGATTATTAGTAACATAAGGACTAGGTACCATAATAGCAGGTAGTCCTATACTAGTAATCTCGGCAATAGTAGAGGCTCCACTTCTAGTTACTATTAAGTCTGTATCTTTCATTAGTCCTATTAAGTTATCAATAAATGGTACTAATTTTACATTACTACTTAATTTTATATCTTTATAATCATCATAATAGTTTTTACCTGTTATTAATAAGACTTGATAATCTTTATCTTTAAATAGAG